>NZ_JAUBPU010000049.1:25540-45604 GCF_036700885.1 Microcoleus sp. S13_B4 | reverse complement strand
TCTTATAACTAACTTTAAAGATTTTCATTAACTTTTCATTGTTGATATTTTGTGAAGCTAAAATCAGAAAATGTGCTCTTTGGCGCACTTGATGATGTCTGCTTTCGCGATAAATTCGGTTTAGCAATTTTAAAGAAAGTGGATTAATATCTCGAAGTAAAAACATATAAAACCTCTTTGAACACAACTTGATATTTTTAATTATATCATATTAGTTTTTTGTGTAATTAATTTTGTGTGACTACTTACAACTTAGCCCTGTTTCTAGCTCTCGTTGTCCTTTTCTGATGGTATCTCGACACCACCCCAGTTCTGTTTGAGCTTGGCGTTGACCTCCTGTGCCTAATTCTTGGACTATCTGGGCCATAAATCTTCGCCGCTGTGTACCTTTGAGCGTTTTCGCTGTTTGCCACAGACAAGCTTTGAGGGTTTCAGTTAGTTCTAGCACGTTGAGTTTTTTTGTGCGTTTAGCCTTAATTGAGTTTACACTCTCCGGGGACTGGAAGAGTTTATTTCTTGGATGTCCCTTAGCAGGGGCCCCCCTTTCTGTGGGGAAGTTTTTAGCATATTCTGTTTCAAATTCTGACCACGGGATTAGTTCGGCCATTTTTACCCAACGGTTAAGGAGTGACAATTTTCCACATGAGGGGAGTTCAAAGTCGGAAGGTGAGGGGTGAGCAAGCTCAGCTTTTTTGTACACGATCGCAGGTGGTGATGCACGGGTTTTGACCTATTTTACCTGTTAATCTTGCACTTTTTTCTCGATCGCGCGAGCGAAAACCCAGACCACGCAATATGCGAGCGATTATTCAGCAAATCCTATTTAATAATCTAGTTAATTCTGTTACTCCCGCTACATTTCGCCATAAGAGACTTAATATTGCTGCCATCATTAATGGTAGTGTCAGAATCCTATCTCTTAAATTTAGTTGGCGATAAAAAGTTTTTTAGGCAGCCATTGCTGGAATTAATAAATCTTCCAGGTGATTCGCGATCGCTTCATTTTCTATTTGGGGACTATTTTTTTTTCTTTGCATGATCTCGGTTAATTCTTTTTTTGCTACTCCTAACTGGTTCAACTATGGCTCAACTGCTTGCCAGATAGATGTTTCAGCCTATTTTACCTTTTTGAGTTTACCTCTTGACAATTTGCACTTTTTTTTAACTTGTCACAAATGATCAGGGATTGAAACGCTAAGGGCGATCGAAATAATGCAAAGACTAGCCTAGAGCCGGAAAATACCTATTTCCCCATCTAGGGCGTGAAACAGAAGCTGGATGGGAAGATCAACGATCGCACTCAGAAAGCGGGTTTTTGTGCTAGCATACTTCCCAACCCGCACACACAGCAAAAAACCAGCTTTCTTGGATTTTGATGCCTATTCCTCTTAATATCCTAAAAACTCAGCCGCAATTAACCCAAAACCCTATCAGGGATTTTTTGTCAACCTATCGATCCAACTTGCATAAAATGATACCCGCGTGTCGCCGGAAATTCTCCCCAAACTGCCATTATCGTCAATTTTATCAATATCGCTGATGTTTGTTTTGAAAAATCATCGATCGCTATAACCCCAACAACTAATCCCCGCAATCTTCCCGCCAACAAACGAAGGCCCGCCCAAATCTCCGCTAGCCGTAGCTATCTCATTTTTCCCTAAACCGCGATCGGGAAACCTGGGAAAATGCCTCCGCAAAGCATCGTGTTCGCTAGTTTTCGCGTCCAAATCAAAGATTAATTGACTTCCAAAAATTAATTCCGACATATCTGATTATGTAGAATATTTCAAAACATCAATTAAAGCATCATAGCGATTCTGTCCGCTCTATCTTTTTGCCTCAGAAGCCAAACTTTCAGCTTGTCTCTTTCCACCTAAACCGATATATCCATCTCCCATTTTTATCAATACTTTGCCCACTTCGTTTTTATTTCTATTTATCTCGTACTGTTCCCTACTTTGCGGCGCCATTTTTTTCAGCTTTAATATCGTTTCCGATACAACCGGAAACGATATGAATTGGTTAGATAGCTATTGGCAACCTGACTGGTTTAATAAGTCCGGCCTCGCGAGTATTTCGTTTGTGGAAGTTAGCTTATATCGTTTCCAGTTGCATCGGAATAATAAAATCTAGTCAATAGTTAACACTCAATCATTCAGTTTTTCGACCCCTCCTTCTACAGTCAACAATAATTCCTGTGCAACCGGAATTGATATTACTTATTGCACGATTTTACTTCGATAATTCGACATTAAGTTCATTCACGACGCGGCGTTTGAGCGGAAGGGATTTTTCTCGGGGCAGCAAATCAAATACTTTCCGAAAAGCATCATCTACCTGTTCAAATGGTATTTGTCCTTTCTCATTAAAAACTACTTTTCCCGATTGGTCGAGGATGAGAGTTTGGGGTACGAAACCTTCGTAATAATGGCTAGGTTCTGTGAGTTCCGGTGACGGTTTGGGAGGCAAAGAGTCAACTGTTATGGGCATAAAATCGGCTTCGCGGCCGTAAAATTCCTGGAGTTGAGAGACGACGATCGCGTATTGCTTGGAGTCACTGCTGTCGTCAGTGTAAAACACTAACAATACGGGTTTATTGCGTTTGAAAGAATCTGCAAGCTTGACTTTAGGAGGAACTAGGGAACCGTTGCCGGCGTAGAGGGCATAAATAGTACCGTCAAAGCGATCGTCGGTGAGAGTTGCTAAGGCGGGCGCCGTGCCACTTAGCAGTATCAAGCTAAGTGCGATCGCGACTGTTACAAGACTAGCTGACAAGATTCGCTTCAGCAAGCCCAGGCCAGAAGCAGGAGTAACAAGTGAATTTTTGATCTCAGAAAATATCATAGGTTGTTGGCAGTTGCTGTAAGGAAAGCGAAATCAGATGCAAAAACTTTCCTAATTTTATCAGCAAAGTGTGGGCAAATGTTGGTGAGTAGGTTAAAGTAGTTTCGGCTCGACTATCATAAATTGCTAATAGTGGCGGTCGCCAAGGCAATTATACTGACCGAAGAGCACTATTTGCGATCGGCTTTTCAGGGGCGGGATGGAAGTGTCCGCACCACAATAAAATTTATTTGTGGTGGGGTGGGCTTCTAGCTTCCCAGAAGGGTGCAAGATATTAAATTCAACTGATTACTAGAAACAGACAACTGGGAATTTACAACTAATGATAGCTTTGCTTGACGCACTCCTCGCCCAAACGCCCGCTGCTGATGTTTCCGGGCCCACTCAAATCAATCTGTTGCAGGCGATTGTGTTAGGAATTGTACAGGGATTAACAGAGTTTTTGCCCATCAGCAGCAGCGCTCATTTGAAGGTAGTGCCGATCGCCCTTGGATGGGGCGATCCGGGGGTTGCTTATACTGCTGTAATTCAGTTGGGCAGTATTGTGGCAGTGCTTTGGTATTTCTGGAAAGACTTGACAACTATAACTTTGGGTGCTGTAGATGCCGTGATGCGACGCGACTACGAATCGCAAGAGTTTCGGATCGCCTTGGGAATTGCTTTGGGAACAATACCTGTAGTTTTTTTTGGGCTGCTAATCAAGATATTGGTTCCAGATTTTGACAAGTCGCCGCTAAGAAGTTTGGCCAGCATTGCCATTGCTTCGATCGTCATGTCGCTGCTGTTAGCAATAGCAGAAAAAATTGGCAAGCGCAATCGCACTTATGAAAAATTAACTGTTCAAGACGGTATTTTGATGGGATTAGCTCAAGCAATGGCATTGATTCCGGGGTGTTCGCGATCGGGTTCCACTCTAACAGCAGGATTGTTTATAGGATTGGAAAGACCTGCCGCCGCGCGGTTTTCTTTTTTGTTGGGAATTCCGGCAATTACTCTGGCTGGATTAGTGGAATTGAAGGGTGCTTTAGGAGAAGGAATCGGCGATGCTGGAGTTGCAGCTTTGATAGTGGGAACGATTTCGGCATTTGTGTTTTCTTATTTGTCGATCGCGTGGCTGATGAAGTTCCTGCAAACTCAAAACACCTGGGTGTTTGTGTGGTACAGGTTGGCTTTTGGCGTGGCAATTTTAACGGCGCTCGCAGGTGGGGCAGTGCGAAATATATAAAATAGAAATTCCCTAGCCGTAGGAGCGACTTATGTCGCTCTGAACTCGGTCTAATTAATAACTGGAACGCCAAATTACCCTCTATTTTTTTGTAATACTCAAATAAAAAAAACGCAAAGTTAACGAATTTTTTGATAGTTAAAACTCTATTTATATAGGGCAAATTGAGATAAAATGTGCGTGCTTTTAACGAGGAAGACTAATGATTTATCTCCGTCTTTTATTTAATTTTATCTTAAGACTCTTCTTTGATTTACATAACCCATTCACCCGCCCTGTAGTAACTAATAAAAGGCAGAAAAACAATTAAATTATCTGAGTATGATAATGTTTAATTAGAACCTAAACTTCTTTTTTAAGAAGTTTAGTTTCTAATTATTCTCTTTTTTAGCGCTTAGTAGTGCGATCGACCTTTCGGAATTTTTGGCAGCTTATTGAAGTTTTCTCAAATTGTTAATGGCTTTTTGATAGTTATCTTGATCACCTTGCTGCTGAAATAAGTCTGCTGCTTTCTGAAAGTCTTGCATCGCCCCGGGCTTGTCTCCCTGACAGGTGTAGGTTTTTTACGACGGGGTAGTATGAAGTCAATTAAACCAGGCGAAAATAAGGGTGATTAAACGAAACACGTGGCTGCGGGAAAAACCTCTATGGTCAAAAATAAGCATCTCAAGGATTGGTCATGTATCGTGTCCAAACAAATGCCTCAGCTGTCCATACCTCAAGCGATTGGCTTAGCGACTTGGAGCTTCGGTGCAGTCATGACCAAATCTAGTAGCTTAACCCAAGTTTCGCATTTGATTGCCCAGCTCAACGGAGAAAAGCCGAATACAGTCCGTCAGCGATTAAAAGAATGGTATCAAGAAGCCCCAGCTAAAAAAGGACTTCATCGTCGTGAGTTGGATGTGAGTGGTTGTTTTGCTCCATTAATGTTGTGGGTGCTAAGTTTACTGCCGAAAAATGTTGAGGATATTGCCTTGGCATTGGATGCCACTAGCATCGGGGATAAATTTACAGTTCTGTCGATGAACATCTTATTGGGTGGGTCGGGAATTCCTGTAGCTTGGTGTATTGTCGGAGCCACAGAGCCAGGAAGTTGGAAACCTCATTGGCAAAAACTGATTTCTCAGGTTCAAGGTGTGATTCCGGCAAACTTTAGGGTGATAGTTGCGGCTGACCGAGGGTTGTATGCTGATTGGCTATATCAATTGATTGAAAGTGTGGGCTGGCATCCATTTCTACGTATCAACCATCAAGGAACTTATCGTCTGCCCTCTCAACAGACATGGCAGCCACTGGCACATCTAGTTCGTCAAGGTGGACAATCGTGGTCTGCCGAAGTCGTGTGTTTTAAAACTAATCCTCTGTCTTGTACACTCCTAGCTCGTTGGGATCTAGACTACAAAGACCCGTGGTTGATTCTGACAGACTTCAAACCGGAAGAAGCAAACGTTCTTTGGTATGGACTACGTTCTTGTACCGAATGTGTTTACCGCGATCTCAAATCAGATGGCTGGCAATGGCATCATACCCGTTTACTCTTACCACAACGAGCCGAACGAATGTGGTTAGTGCTGGCTGTTGCCACTTTGTGGATGGTGATCCTGGGTGGCACTCACGAAAATCAATCACTTGCCTCAAATTTTCAACAACTTCCCCCTGGACATATTGCTTTAAATCAGCCTCGGAGCCTCAAAAAACAGCGTCATTTGTCTTGTTTTCTTCTCGGCTTTGTGAGTCTGATGGCTAATCTACTCAACAATATTCCGATACATCTTGAGCGTTGGAGATCCTTCCCTCAAACTCCTGTGGATGCCTTTTATGCTTGTAACTCCTCCTCGTTGTAAAAAACCTACACCTGTCAGGGCTTGTCTCCCCCTTCAGCGCGGGCAATTCCCCGGCTCAAGTAGGCGTCGGCTAAATTAGGATCGATTCGCAAAGCTGCGGTGTAATCGGCTATAGCACCCTTTTTGTCTCCTAAACGAGAGCGGGTAACGCCGCGGTTTAAGTAGGCATCGGCTAACTTAGGATTAATTTGCAAAGCTCGATTGTAATCGGCAAGTGCACCCTGACGGTCTCCTAAATCATCGCGAGCGTTCCCCCGGTTCGTGTATGCTTCGGCAGAGTTAGGATTGATTCGCACAGCTTCGTTAAAATCGGCTAAAGCACCCTGATTGTCTCCTGAAACATAACGGATAATCCCCCGGTTGTAGTAAGCAAGAGCATCGTTAGGATTAATTCGTAAAACTTCGTTGAAATCGAGGATCGCACCTTGCTTGTCTCCTAATTTAGAGCGCACCATTCCCCGGTTTTTGTATGCAGAGGCATAGTTAGGATTAATTCGCAAAGCTTCGGTGTAATCGGCTACAGCAGCCTTGTTATCTCCCAAACGATAGCGGGTAACTCCCCGGTTGTAGTAGGCTGAGGCATCGTTGGAATTAATTCGTAAAGCTGCGTTGTAATCGGCTATAGCGCCCTCCCTGTCTCCTGAGTCATCGCGGGCATTCCCCCGGCTGATGTAGGCTTCTACATAGTTAGGATTAATTCGCAAAGCTTCGTTGTAATCGGCTACAGCACCCTTATTGTCTCCTAAAGCATAGCGGGCATTTCCCCTGCCGTTGTAGGCTTCGGCATAATTAGGATTAAGCGCAATTGCTTGAGTGTAAGCGGCTATAGCGCCTTGATAATCTCCTTTTTCATACTTTTCCTCACCCCGAATAAAGAAATCTTCAGCTTTTTCCCCTGGCGCCGCAGACGCACTCGGAATCTTTACCCCTACATCCACTTGAGCTGATGCTAATAATCTCAAACTGGTATTAATCGGAATCCCGTGATTGAAAACTGGTTCTCCGTTCAGAATCCCAGTGCTAAAATATTTGAGACTACCGTTGCACAAAAAGCTATGATTTCCCGCACGGCTGGGTTGACAAAAGAGCGCTGTTGTGCTGGCAGAAACAACTAACCCTGTCAGGAGTCCCGTCAAAATTTTGAGTTTCATAAATACATATTTTTGATACATCCTCTCACAGCCAAGCTAAATTTACAACCCAGGACTGATCCTGATTGTAAATGCGATCAACCTTAGCAAACTATGTCAATACCGAAAAAAGGAACAAGAAAAATAATTGTTGATAGGGAGCCTTTCATCTGGCTAATCCGAAGACAAGCTACTAATAGGCAAGCAGACTACGGTTGCGGAAATCTTCATGTTGCTGTCCCACACGCTGAAAAACCGGGATCGGTGTTAGTTATATCACCGATCGACCTCATCCTCAAGGTTGGAGTGAAACTAACTGTGAATGGATACCGGTGAAACCTCGATATGGAGCGCCACCAGAAGTAAGAGTGTGGGAGATTATTTCCACGCAAGAAGTGAAACCCGTAACACCCTCTCATGCAGCACAATGGATACAACAAGCAGTGCAACTTGGATGGCAGCCTCCGCTACCCGGAATCACTTTTAAGGTGCGGATTGCAGGACTGTTTATGGAAAAAATATAATGCTGTATATTTAGCAACCCGACAAGTCAATTCTGTTAAAAACAATTCACTCGCCTCGACTGGCAGAAGCGATCGCCCGATCGCCAAATTTAGCCTAGACAAGTTAAACTGTAAACATTCTCCGCTAGCCACATCCTAAACTATGACCGCACATCAGGAATCCATCATCGACCAGTTCACTCGTCAGGCAATTCCCTTCTCTAAATTGTACGCTCACACAAATCAAGAGTCTCTGTACCTGCTGAGAGAAATGGCGAGTGTATCTGACAAAGACACAGTTTTAGATGTTGCTTGCGGTTCAGGTATTGTTAGTTGTGCTTTTGCGGAAGTTGCCAGTCACGTTACTGGCATTGATATCACACCAGCGATGCTCGAACAAGCTCAGATTATGGCGCAACAGAAAAACTTGATTAATCTGTCCTGGCAACAAGGAGATATTGAAACACTACCATTTCCCGATGCTAGTTTTTCTCTTGTTCTGAGTCGTTACGCTTTCCATCATTTTTTGCAGCCAGATGTTGTTCTATCAGAGATGGTTCGGGTATGTCGTCCAGGTGGTCGAATCCTGATTGCTGATGTTGCTTTGCCACCGGATAAAGTGAATGCTTATGACCGGATTGAGAAGTTGCGCGATCCCTCTCATACTCGCGCCTTGACTCTGGAAGAGTTTCCAAAATTAGTCGCAGATGCCAATCTTCAAAATGTTAAATTGGCTTTTTACAAGGTAGAACTTGGGCTAGAACAACAGTTAGCTGCTTCTTTTCCCAACCCCGGCGATGACCAGAAAATCAGAGAAATTTTTAGAGAGGATATTGGTGTTGATAGTCTCGGAATTGGCGCGCATTTTCGAGGCGAGGAAATTCATTATGCGGTTCCAATCGCTGTCATCGTTGGCGATAAAAGAGCCTAAGTTTTATCAACTCAAAACAAGTGTAACAGAGTCCCACTAATAACAAAAACTAATTGGGAGTCACTAATAAATATGAGCGAATTATCAACCAGACCAGCCCTAATCACCAAAGTTATCCCCGACAGCATCGGCGCCGAAATCGGATTTGAAGCAGGAGACTCAATCGTCGCCGTCAACGGTCAAAAACCCCGCGACTTGATCGACTATCAATTCCTGTGCGCCGATGAATTTCTCGAATTAGAAGTATTAGACACTAAAGGCAAAACTCACAAGTTAGAAATAGAAAAAGAGTATGACGAAGACTTGGGAGTGGAATTTGAAACTGCTCTTTTTGATGGACTAATCCAGTGCAACAATCGCTGCCCTTTTTGCTTCATTGACCAGCAGCCTCCGGGAAAGCGCGAAACTTTGTATCTTAAAGATGATGACTACCGCCTCAGCTTTCTTTATGGTAGCTATCTCACTCTCACAAATCTGACTCAAAAAGAGTGGGACAGAATCGAACAAATGCGGCTTTCTCCTCTCTATGTTTCGGTACACGCTACCGAATCGGAAGTACGAATTAGGCTGTTAAAAAATCTCCGCGCTGGCAAGATTCTAGAACAAATTAAATGGTTTCAAGAACGCCGCTTGCAAATTCACGCTCAAGTAGTTGTTTGTCCTGGTATTAATGATGGCGAACATTTAGAACGCACTTTGTTAGATTTGGCAAAGTTTCATACCGGAAATATTCCCGCTGTAGCATCGGTGGCTGTAGTGCCAGTGGGTTTAACTCGCTTTCGCCCTGCCGAAGATGAACTGATCGCAGTAACTGCGGAAAAAGCGCGAGAAGTAATCGAACAAGTGCAGAAAATTCAAGGGCTTTTGAGTACAGGAAAAGGCGGCAAAAAGGCGAAAAAGCAGAATTCAAAATCGCGCTGTATTTGGCTGGCTGACGAGTGGTTTTTAATAGCGGGTTTAGATTTGCCGTCGGCTGAAGATTACGAAGATTATCCGCAAATTGGTAACGGTGTCGGTTCTATCCGCCAGTTTATCCAGCAGTTTGAAACGGCTTTTGAGAAGCTGCAACCGATGCAAGTCGAGCCGCCGCGCAAGTTAGTTTGGGTGGTGGGGAATGCTGTAGAAAAAGCTTTTGAGCCGATCGTACAACAACTAAACCAAATTCCCGGCTTGTCCGTCAACATGGCAGCACTGTGCAGCCACTACTGGGGACAAACTATCACTGTTACGGGTTTGCTCACCGGGCAAGATTTACTCGAAGCTTTGCAGGGGCGAGACTTGGGAGATGGTATCCTGCTGCCGTCGGTGATGCTAAAACAGGGGGAACCGCGTTTTCTCGACGACATGACCCTCCAACAGCTCGCCAGCTCGCTGAAAACCCGGATTTTGCCGGTGAGCGGAGTAGAGGAACTAATCTCGGCGGCGATCGGTCTGGCAACTGCTGAAGTTAAATTCTAAATTTTGAATCGAACATTCAAAAGTTAAGATGAGTATGGTAATTGTGACTTGTAACCGTCGAGTTCAGGCTACAGACTAGAAACTTGAGACCTCAATCTTGCTCTAAAATTGTCTCTAGGATTGCAGAGTAATTAAAAAATTATGCGTGTTTTTCGTCAAATCGTGGTAGTCGGAGTAGGCGCTGCAATTACTTTCAGCAACGCCCCACAGAGTGCTTCAGCACAGCCTCCGGCTCAATCTCAGGACAGTCCCGCCCTTAGCAATCAGCTCGTCGAATTAGGGCAGAATATTCGATCGACCTCGAACACAGCGCCAGAATCAGCATCAGCACCCGAACAGTCGATCGCCCTTAACCCTAAAACCTCCGAGTCTCAGCAGCAAGGGGGAGCAAAGATCGCATCAACTCGAACCCAGCCCGAGCAAGCATCAAAGCCTCAACAGGCTGCTCCGGCTTCCCCATCAACTCTATCTCAGGGCGGTTCAACGCCTCCGCCTCTAAGAGGCTTGGAACCGAGAGAGACTCAGCAGCCTTCTGGGAACCCTCCCAACAATATTCCTGTGCCCAGTTCCCCGGTACCGATTCTCCGAGGCACTCCGAACGAAAGTTTCCCTCCTGTGCCCCCGAAGGGCATTTTAGATACTAAGCCTCCGACTTCCCTGGAACCCAACCCGAATCCGCTGCTGTTTCCGACAAAGCCAGAGGATGTCAGGATCGAGCAAACTGAATCAATTACCTTGCAGCAGGCGATCGACCTCGCCCGCCGCAACAGCCAAGTTTTGCAAATCGCCGGAAAGCAAGTGGAACAAAGCAGATCTGCTTTGCGCGAACAGCAAGCTGCTCTTTATCCAGACCTGAATTTTCAAATGGACGCCAGCCGTTCTGTAAGTGCAGGCGGAGAACTAGGAATCCGGGCTGCACAGCGCCGCCTCAACTCTCGGGCTAACGGAACCGGGCAGCCCGCCCCCCAAGCCGGCACAAATTTCGGCAGCAACAGTCTCAACAGCACTTTGCAGTTGAGCTATGATGTCGATTTGTTCGGAAGACGGCGCGCTAACATCCGCGCTGCAGAGGAACAGTTGCGCCTTCGGGAACTCGATGTGGAACGCCAAGCCGAGCAACTCCGCTTCGACACTGCTGAGGCTTACTACAACTTGCAAAACTCAGACGGACAAGTTGCCATCCGCCAAGCTTCGGTGAGAAATGCCCAGCAAAGTTTGCGGGATGCCGAAGCTTTGGAACGGGCAGGGGTGGGAACCAGATTTGCTGTGTTGCAGGCTCAGGCAAATTTGGCTAACGAAGTGCAACAACTGTCAGTTGCTCGTCGTGATCAGCGAGTTGCCCAGCGGCGTCTGGCTGAAATTTTGAATATCAGCCAGTCAACGAACTTGACAGCGGCTGACCCGGTAGAGCAAGCGGGATCTTGGAGGCTATCTTTGGAAGAGAGTATCGTGCAGGCTTTTAAGAATCGCCCCGAGTTGGAACAGCAGTTGGTGCAGAGGGATATCAGTAAGCAGCAGAGGCGATCGATTCAGGCGGGGCGTTTGCCTCAACTGAGTGTTGGGGGTAGTTATAACGTCCTGGGACAAGACCCTGACGACCCCAACCCGTATGCTACTCGCGGCTGGGCGGACGGGTATTCGATCCGGGCGAGCCTGACTTGGAGTATCTTCGATGGGGGCGCGGCGAACGCGAGGGTGAGACAGCGAAATGCTGATATTACGATCGCCGAAAGTCGATTTGACCAACTCCGCAACCAGGTTCGCCGGGAAGTGGAACAAGCTTATTTTGGCTTGGAGTCGAGTTTTGAGAATATCGAAACTTCAGAGGCGGGGGTTTTGCAGTCAAGGGAAGCTCTGCGTCTGGCCCGACTGCGGTTTCAAGCTGGCGTGGGTACTCAGACGGATGTGATTCAGGCGGAAACTGATTTGACTAGGGCTGAGAGAAACCGATTGTCGGCAATTGTCACCTACAACCTGGGACTTTCGTCTCTCCAGCGGGCTGTGAGCAATCTTCCGACTAATAACCTCTCGGATGCTCCTTAAGATTCGGTTGGGACGATTCCCTAAGGGATAGCTACACTCGCGCGTACCTTTAATCACAAAGGCAATTAGACATCGGGTATTAAACGTCCGACACATTAGTTAATATTTTGTAATAGAGTTCGATGTCAACTGCGTTAAGGAATCGGCAATGGCCAATATCAAGTTTGTGAAGGAAAATCAGGAAGTCATCGCAGCAGACGGAGCCAATTTGAGGCTCAAAGCTCTAGAAAACCGCATCGATTTGTACACATTTTCGGGAAAGATGATGAATTGCGGGGGCTACGGTCAATGCGGCACCTGTATTGTGGAAATTGTCGAGGGAAGTGAAAATCTGTCGCCCCGGACTGACTTTGAGAACCGCAAGCTCAAGAAGAAGCCCGAAAACTATCGGTTGGCTTGTCAAGCTACGGTCAACGGCCAGGTGAGCGTGAAGACTAAGCCCTAACTGCCAGTGGGTATTGGGCATTGGCCAAACAGGGCATTGGGCATGGGACAAAAGGAAATAAAAATTCTTGGATTCTGAATTTTGATTTTTTACCTATTCCACTGTCTAGTGCTGGCTTCTGCTGTATTCAAGTTTGCCTTCTACCTTTGAGTGATATCCTAGTTGTGTGTATTTTCCTATTTTCCGATAGAGGCGAGCGTCTTCATGGAAGTTAACGATTTAGGGTTTGTGGCAACCATTCTGTTTGTATTGGTTCCCAGTGTTTTTCTAATCATTCTGTACATTCAAACGGCTAGCCGTCAAAGCAGAAAAGATTAGCAACTGCTGTTGTTTCTGTCTGGTGCAAGCTGCTTGCAAAAAAAAGCGCCAACAGCTTTTTGCTGAGGCGCTTTTTTTGTTAACTGTTGAGTGTTAGCTGCTAACT
This sequence comes from Microcoleus sp. S13_B4, assembly GCF_036700885.1. Classification (NCBI taxonomy): domain Bacteria; kingdom Bacillati; phylum Cyanobacteriota; class Cyanophyceae; order Oscillatoriales; family Microcoleaceae; genus Microcoleus; species Microcoleus sp. S13_B4. The sequence goes on along the minus strand of NZ_JAUBPU010000049.1, from coordinate 32,757 downwards.
GTTAATGATGAGATTCTAGCCGACTGTGCGGGCTAGCAAGACGGGACAGTTGGCATAAACTCGCACGTAGTCTGATAGGGAATTTCCCAGGAGTCGATCGATATCCACAAAGTTTTTGGCAACGTTAGGCCGCCGATCTGGGGAACCGAGCACCAACAAGTCGGCATTCAAGTCGTCTGCAATTCGACAAATTTCTTCCCCTGGCTTGCCTGTAGCACTCACGCAGCGGTAGCTAACTCCCATTTGTTTCGCTAGTGCTACTGCTGGGGCTAATACGGCGTCTTTTTCAGCACTTGCTGTTAAATCTGTGCTGGCTTTTCCCGTCAAATCTTTGGTGACGTGTACTAAAATTATCTCTCCGCCACTGACTTCTTTGACCAAAGATAGCGCAAGCTGTAATGACTGTTTGGCAGCTTCTGATTTGTCTACCGCCACCATGACGCGCTTGATTCTTTTGACGTAGATGTCGTCTTTTACTAACAGCATCGGTCGGGATGTTAGCTGGAAAACGTACTGGCTGACTGAGTTTTCCAAAATCGATTGCAGCCGTCCGAGTCCCCGCGAACCCATGATTACTAAGTCGGATTGTTCTTCTTCTGCGACTTGGCAAACTGTTGTTTTGGGATCTCCCTGTTTGAGTCGAGGATTAACTCTGCTGGGATCTATTTTTAAAGACTGGACTGCTTGTGCTAAAATCTTTCCTCCTTCTTCCAACTTCTCGGCCATGCCATCGGATGTTACTTGGGGCGGCACGACGTGCAAGACGGTGACAGAGGTTTTTTGCAAGGAAGGGATGTCCATCAACATATTAAACATCTCTTCGCACAAGCCGCGACCGGCGACGGCTACTAAAATTTTTTCTATCATGGTTTTGGCGGTAAAAACAGTTGAGTTTTCTTGTGCGACGTTAAACTAGGGCGTTGGTACTCTAGTTTCTTACTGTCAAGCATAAGCCTGAAGTTTGACTTATGATTTATAGAAATGTAGCGTTTTGGAACAATTTGTAACGTGTTAGAGAACGATCGAACTCAACCAGAACTCGCACCGGCTGGTGCTATTCAAAACCGGCGCGGGATGGACTCGGAGGGCTGGTTTGAATATTTGGTGCGAGTGTACCCTCACCATACTGACTACAGCGGTGCGGTTTGGCACGGTACTTATCTGGCTTGGATGGAGGAGGCTAGGGTGGAAAGTTTGCGCTCTCTTGGCATTCAGTATGCAGACTGGGTGGCGCAGGGTTTGGAATTGCCTGTGGTGGAACTTTCCCTACGCTACCACCGGGCTGTACAAATGGGTCAATCTGTGGCAGTCAGAACGCGGATCGCTGCTACTGAGGGTGTGCGGCTGCTTTGGGATTACGAAATTCGATCGGCTGATACTCAGGAGTTATATGTGACAGCACAGGTAACTTTGGTTGGTGTCGATCGCGACAAGAACAAGATTATCCGCCAATTGCCGCCGGCGCTAAAGGAGGCCTTGACGAGGCTTTCTGTTAAACCTTCAACCTAAACTGCTGTTAACTAAAAAAAATAGTTGGTACAGCCCTAGTAAGTAGAGTGCGTGACTTTTGAGTCACTCCATTCGTCGCCCAGATTTTCTTTCGTCACGCACCCTACACAACTACCTTCTGCCTTCATTGGAAATTTTAATAATGTCAAAAAAACTGGAATTGCCAGAGCCCAATATTGAACTTCAGGCCAAGATTTGCGAGGATAATGAGTTAAACTCCGCTTTAACAACTGAAGAAAAGACAAGTATTGTTTCTAGAAGCCCGGAGAATTTAAAAAACGGTGAATTAGCTGACAGTCAAGGTAAATTTTGGGCGATCGTTTCGCTGTCGGCGGCGCTGCTAGCGGTGTCGCTGGCTGCGATTTTTATTAGGTTGAGCGAACGGGAAATCAGCCCGAATGCTACTGTTTTTAACCGTTTGTGGATAGCAACTGTAGTATTTGGAGTGTGGAATGGTGCGGGTGCTGCGCGTCGCCGAATGTCTGGGGAACAAGTTGAAGAGCGATCGAGCTACACTCTGCAGGATGTGATGCTGTTAACAGCCGTAGGCGTGGTTTCTTCTGCTTCTGTGGGTTTCTGGGCCTGGTCACTGAGTCAGACCAATGTCGCTAATTCTACTGTACTGCGAAACTTAACTCCTTTATTTACTACTTTCGGGGGATGGCTGCTGTTGGGGCGGCGCTTTGACAACAGGTTTTTGGTGGGACTGGCGGTGGCTTTGTCTGGCGCAATTGCGATCGGAATGGACGATTTGCAAACTGCTGGAGACAATCTTGTCGGCGACATTGCTGCTCTTTTATCGGCGATGTTTTATGCAGGAAATCTGCTCATTTCAGAACATTTGCGAACCAAGTTTCCGGCAACCACTATATTGATGTGGCGCTGTTTTATTGGCAGTATATTGGTTTTGCCACTGGTTCTGCTGGCGGGCGATCGAGTTTTCCCTTATTCTGGGCAGGGATGGCTGGCTGTAATTGCTTTGGCGGTGATTTGCCAAGCTTTCGGTCAGGGACTGCTTATCCACAGTCTAGGTCGTTTATCCTCGGAATTTGTAGCTTTTTTCCTGCTACTAGAACCCGTAATTACGGCTATTATGGCTTGGGTGCTGTTTTCGGAAAGTTTGAGCTTGTTTAATTGGTTGGCTTTTTCTGTGGTTTTGGCGGGAATATATTTGGGAAAATCTAGCGGTTCTGTCGCTCAAAAATGAAACACAAAGGAAAAAATACTTAAATGATTCCAACATCAATTGGCATGAATCGCTGGCATTATGACTTTAGTTTGCTGCCTCACTATTTAGAGGTGCTGTTTGCTAAATTGCGGATTGCTGTAGTGTTCGGCGGCGACTGCGGTCGCCCTGGTTCTGTGATTTACAAAACTCACAATCCCCGCGCTTGGAAGAGTTACGAAGTCGTCGCCCGCGAGATTGCTAAAGCCTTAGCAGAAATTGGTTTTCAGCAAGTCTTTGTCATGCCTGATGACATGAAGTTAGGCGAACAACTAAAACAAAAAAATATCCATTTAGTGTGGATGAATACTGGCGGAGTCCAGGGCTATAATCCTGTTTGTCACACTCCCGCATTGTTGGAAATGTTGGGAATGCCTTATGTCGGTCACAATCCTCTAAATAGTTCAATTTTAGATAACAAACACGCTTTTAAACGGGAACTGCAATCAGTTGGAATTAAAACCGCTCCGTTTATGACATGGCATCCTTCTCAAGGGATTTTGCATCCTCATTTGCACCAGCGTTTTGCCATTGCTTTTGGTGACTATCAAGGGCCGTTTGTTGTTAAGCCAGTATCCGGTCGCGCTTCCCTGCACGTTCATTTTGTAGACAAGATTGAGGGTTTGTCTCAGGCGGTTTCGGAAGTTCACCGAGACACTCACAATACTGCTTTAATTGAAAAGTATTTGCCTGGTCGAGAATTTTGTGTAGCGGTTTGTGGCTATGTTAAATATGCTAAAGGCGGTTTCTCTAAAAATACAAAACCTTTGGCTTTTTCGACGATAGAGCGGGTGCTGGAGCCTGACGAACGTATCTTTACTTCTATGGATCAAAAGGCGATTACGGCCGACAGAGGACGGTTGATGGGGGGTGAGGAACCTGAACTAAAACAAGAGTTAATTGAGTTAGCTCGAAAAATTTATTGGGAGTTTAGTTTGAACAGTTTGGTGCGGATAGATGTCCGAAGTGATGCTGATGGCTCACTTTATGTTTTGGAAGCAAATCCCAAACCGGATCTGAAACATCCAGGGGAAAATGTGACGAGTTTGGTAGCTTTAGGTTTGGCGGAATACGGAATGAGTTATAACGATTTAATTTTTAGTTTACTGGCGGATAGGTTGGATTATTTGTTGACTCAGCATATCGAAATTATTCCTCATATTGTGGATTTGCTTCATTAATCGGACTTGCAGGGTGCGCTGGGCGCACCTTACCTGTCAACAAAAGGGATTTGTAAAGAAATATAAATTGTTGAGCCAAGTGAACACAGGCTGGCAAGTTGTGATAGCTTTGAGTAAGATAGCGAGTTGTGGATGTCCATTTTTTTGGTCAGCATCAAAATCACTAAATTTATATTAATTGGATAAAACAAATGGAAGCATTACTTTTATTAATAGGAGTTGGAGGCGGGGCATTAGTCTGCTGGCTAATTTTGAATAAGCGAAATTCACGCAATTTGGTGCGGATGCAGGGTTCGCAGGAGGCTATATCGAATTTGGCGGCTCAGTTGGATGCGCGAAATTCGGAATTGCGGCAAAAGGTGCAGCATGAAAATCAGCTAAATTCTGAATTGTCGCAGTTGCAAAATCGGTTGGAAACTGTGACTCGCGAGCAAGATTTTTTAAAAAATCAAGTGGCGGAAATGGAAGGATTTTTGGCAGGAATTGCCCAGGATCGATCGCAAATTAATTCTCTGATTGCTGATTTGCAGTTTCAGCTAGAAAATGCTCAGCAAGCTGAGTCGCAGTTAACCGAAGTGGCAGAACTTAAATATCAGTTAGAAGTTGCGGAGCAGGAGCGATCGCAACTTAACGCTCAATTGCTGGAAATGCAAGCCGAGTTAGAGACGGTTGATGCAGAACGTTCTCAATTTCACGCTCTGCTGTCGGAATTTGAGAGTCAGTTGGAAACGGCTAGCCAAAGCAGATTGCAGGTACAGTACCAGTTGTCAGAAATTCAAATTAAGTTTGATCGCTCCATAGAAGAGCGGGAGCAACTTCAGTCTCAACTGTCGGGTTTGCAAGCTCAACTGCAATTAGTCGAAGCAGAGCGATCGCAATTTACTTCGGAATTGTCAGATCTACAAGTTCAATTGGAGAGTGCAGAGCAAGAACGCGAAATACTCAACTCTCAATTACAAACCCCTCGCGAACAAGCACAGGAACCTCCATTTGAATTATTAGAACTGCAAAGACAGTTAGAAGCTGCTAATCTGGATAAAATGCAGTTAAACTCTCAAGTTCATGAACTACAACTTCAATCCGAAATGGTTGTTTTAGAGCGAGAGAGACTGTTGTCTGAGTTGTCAGAATTGGAGTCTCAGGTACATCGCCAGGAGGGAGATAGCTCGCAACTCCAGTCTCAGTTATCAGAACTGCAAGCTCAATTAGAAACGGCTAACACAGAACGCTCGCACCTTTATTCTCAACTGTCGGCATCCCAAGGTCAAATCGAGACAGCCAACCAGAGCCAAACTCAACTTCAATCTCAAGTATCCGACTTAGAAGCTCAGCTAGATAGTTTGAGTCAAACTCGCTCTGAATTAGAATCTCAGCTAGAAACAGCTAACAGAGAACGCTCGCAACTTTATTCTCAACTCTCGGAAATTCAAAGTCAAGCCGAGACAGCAAACCAAAATCAAAATCAACTTCAATCTCAAATCTCGGAGTTAGAACACCAGTTAGAAAGTGTGCGTCAAAATCGCTCGGAATTGGAATCTCAACTCACTGCTCAAATCTCGGAATTGCAAAGTCAAACCGAGACAGCCAATCAGAATCAAAATCAACTTCAATCTCAAATCTTTGAGTTAGAACACCAGTTAGAAAGTGTGCGTCAAAGTCGCTCTGAATTGGAATCTCAGCTCACTTCTCAAATTTCGGAATTGCAAGGTCAAATCGAGACGGCAAATCAAAATCAAAATCAACTTCAATCTCAAGTATCAGAGTTAGAAAATGAGCTAAATAGCTTGCGTCAAACTCGCTCGGAATTAGAAGTTCAGCTAGAAACTGCTAACACCGAACGATCGCACCTTTCTTCTCAACTCTCGGAATTGCAAAGTCAAATCGAGACAGCCAATCAGAATCAAACTCAACTTCAATCTCAAGTATCAGAGTTAGAAAATCAGTTAGAAAGTGGGCGTCAAACTCGCTCTGAATTAGAATTTCAGCTCACTTATCAAATTTCGGAATTGCAAAGTCAAATCGAGACGGCAAATCAAAATCAAAATCAACTTCAATCTCAAGTATCCGAGTTAGAAAATCAGCTAAATATCCTGCGTCAAACTCGCTCGGAATTAGAAGTTCAGCTAGAAACTGCTAACACCGAACGATCGCACCTTTCTTCTCAAATTTCGGAATTGCAAAGTCAAATCGAGACAGCAAATCAGAATCAAACTCAACTTCAATCTCAAGTATCCGACTTAGAAAGTCAGTTAGAAAGTGTGCGTCAAACTCGCTCTGAATTGGCATCTCAGCTAGAAACGGCTAACAGAGAACGATCGCACCTTTATTCTCAACTCTCGGAAACTCAAAGTCAAATCGAGACAGCAAACGAGAATCAAGCTCAACTTCAATTTCAAGTATCCGAGTTAGAACACCAACTAGAGACAGTTTATCAAGAACGCTTGCTGCTAACCTCGCAACTTTCCGAAGCGGGCGATCGACAATCTGAGCATTTTGACTCGGAATCAGGGCAAATTGAAGCATCTACTTCTGAATCCAAAGTTTTGAAGAGTCAAAACTTTGTTGTTTCTCAGCAGGGTCAAGGCGATTATACTACTATTAGCGAAGCGCTGAAAAATGCAGCACCGGGCACGCGCATTGACGTGCATCCAGGCGTTTATCGCGAAAGTCTAATTCTCGACAAATCGGTAGAAATTATCGGCAGCGGAGAGGTTGATCGCATTGTGATTGAAAGTATCAACTCAAACTGCATTAAAATGGCAACTGATACTGCTTTAGTGCGGGGTTTAACGCTGAGCGCCACTGGGAAATATTACGCTGTAGATATTCGCAAAGGCGAGTTAATCATAGAAGACAGCGATATCACTTCTGCGGACTATTCTGTGGTGGGAATTTGCGGCCCTGATGCAAATTCTATCCTCCGCCGCAGTCAAATTCATGATGGGGTATGGAACGGAATTTTTATATCGGATAATGGGAAAGCAACGGTAGAAGATTGCAGTATTTTTGACAACGGCAGCTTAGGAATAGGTGTCGGATTGGGAGGAAAATTAATCGTGCGTCGGTGTCGGATTAATGGTAATGAAGGTGAGGCGATCGCCGTTTACAGAGATGGCATTGCTACCGTGGAAGATAGCGATTTAACGGGCAATGCTGGGGGTGCTTGGCGCATTGCAGATAACGGATACTGGAACGGCAAAGGCAATCAAGAATAGAAGAAGGAAGAAGGAAGAGGGAAGTTCGGCAACGGATTCTGTAACGGATGTAACGGATGTCAGGAAGAAGGAAGAGGGAAGAAGGAA
>NZ_JAUBPU010000049.1:0-25440 GCF_036700885.1 Microcoleus sp. S13_B4 | reverse complement strand
ATGGCCAATACCCAATTACCAATTCTAAATGCCTAACAATCGAGCTGGATTGTGTTTCATCATCAAATCAATTTCCTAAGGAAGAGGGAAGTTCGGCAACGGATTCTGTAACGGATGTAACGGATGTCAGGAAGAAGGAAGAGGGAAGAAGGAAGAGAATTCCCAATTAGCGATTCCCAATCCCCGATGGCCAATACCCAATTACCAATTCTAAATGCCTAACAATCGAGCTGGATTGTGTTTCATCATCAAATCAATTTCCTGCGGAGAAATGCCTTCACATATCAATTGGTCCACAAATAATTTGTAACCTTCCGCCGGCAAAGGATCGGGTTTCCTTCCTAAATCCGTACTCATAACAAAATGCTCTGCTCCTATTAGTTTAATCGCTGCTGCCATCTTACTAATAGAAACTTGATGCCAGTTTTTGTGTCCGTCATCAGCGGCATTTTCTCCCATCAAATCGTTTACAAATGCGAGTTCTAAGAAAGCTCCGGCTGCGGCGGCTGTTTGCATATTTTCTAGGGATAAACCCGGTACATCCGCCATTGCGTGGGTAATCAGGATGTTTTTAATGTTGAGCAGGTTGGCTGCACCGACAACCGCCATCACTTCTTCTGAGGAAATATGACCGGTTTCCAATACCAAATTCTCTTTTGCTACAATCTTCAACACCGCTGCTGTTTCCGGTAAAACCTTGCCATTTTCCGCAATTTTAATCCCTATTCCAGATTTGTGAAAAACCTGCAAGTGATGCTCAGCATCAACCGTTGGTAGCCACACTACTTTACCGTATTTGCCACCGATGCGGTGCATTGCCTCAACCGCTTCGGGATTAATGCCACCTACCGAATGATTGAGAACAACTCCCCCGAAAACTTCGATTTCTGGTACTATTTTATTAACCAAAACTGCCCGCGCTGCTGTGCTGGCATAATGATTTTTCAAGACAACAGCTTTCATCTTCGCCCTAGCAGCTAATTTCGCTACTTCAAAATCATCCAACCTGCGAGGAATCACATCAGGAGAAGAATGAATGTGAAAGTCGATAGCACCTTCGATCGTACTCTTGGACAAATTGACCATCGGCGGATCTCCGACAGCATAAGCTGGCAGACAAAACCAAGAGCAAACCATCCAAACTAACGTTAAAAAAACAGCTTGCATTCCTCCCCTCTTCCCTTCTCCCCTCTGCGTTCTCTGCGCCCTCTGCGGTTCATTTCCTCTTAATCCTCTCAAATAAAAGATTTAACCGCATTTGCTAAAGCTTCTGCATTCTCTTCGTGCATACCCAAAGAACCGGGAATAACTCGCGATTCAACACCCGGTAATTCCGTTAATGCTTCCATTTCAGCCTTTGATTTGGGCGGCGCATTTTCAGCAATTACAACCATCATCGGCACTGCTAATTGTTGAAATTTATCTGTAAATTCCGATCGCACTTTTGCCGGATCTAAACCACCAGTCACAAAGGCGGCGGGACCGTAGCGAGCACCGGGTTTTTGCGTAATTTTCCACTTATTTTGAATGAAATCGGGTGTGACTTTGGCAGCATCCACATAGACGTGACGCCGATACATCAAACTCAGGAAAGACGGCGCAGTGTTCAGTTTGTAAAGGAATTGTCCTAGTAAGGGCGATCGTACTAATTCTCTCATAATTCCGTGCCACCCACTTTGCTGTTTGCTCATCGTCGGCAAAGGCCCACGCCAAGTCGGCGCAGCTAACACAATCTTTGACCAAACATTGGGCTGTGGCGCTAATTGCATCACATAACCCGCAGCGTGACCTGCTGCAACTACAGCAACCGGACTATTAAAAATTGCCTCAACAAAATCCTTAAGAAATTGATGGTATAATTGCGGTTGATAGTCGGTTCGCGGGCGATCGGATTCGCCAAAACCAGGCCAATCTAAGCTCACAACTTGAAATTTAGGAGCCAACAATTCTCCTAAAGGACGCATTTCTTCTCGCGTCGAAACCGTACTGAAAGCCGGCAGCAGCAATACAGGATTTCCCTGTCCTCTGGTTTCGTAAATAACTTTTATTTGCCTTTCTTTCCAATTCCAGAGATATTCTTGAACTGCGGCGGGATAGTTGCCAGAACCTGATTTTGTTAAATTTGTAGTTTGAGTCATGCCTGTTTATTCTTTTAATTTGCTTCGGCTTGCTTGCTCAATTCACAAGCAAGTGCCTTATTTTTCATCATTTGAAAGATGTTGTAAAATCCGTTAGCCCGGGAAGGTGTCAGACTCACATTCAATCCCGTGTCTTGAATAAAATCTGGGGTAATGGTGACAATTTCAGCAGGCGTTAATCCGCTCAAACCTTCCACCAGCAACCCAACTAATCCTTTGACTAACTGAGCGTCTGAATCACCTTGATACAAAACTTTTCCTTCTGCCAAATTTGCAGTAATATAAACTTGCGACACGCAGCCAGAAACTTTGTTTTCCGGCAGTTTATCGCTTTCGGGGAATGCTGGGAGTCGCTTGGCATACCACAGCAGTTGTTCGTAGCGCTGTTTCGGATCGGAGTGTCGCTGAAAGCGCTGGACGATTTTAGCTAGGGCTGCGGGTAGCGCGGTGTTTGCGGACATGATTCACTCGTAGCAGTTTATTTTGCTAATATTATAAACTTTATTGTAGCAGCAGGTACGCTCGATTTGCAACATCAGCGTTGATCTGCATTCATCTACTGTTACAAACCCAAAAATACAACTTTTGGCAGTCTCGTCCGTGTAGCTGCGAATAACCTTCGCCATTACAAACGGTCAAATTATAGAGTGATGAAATATCAAAAAAAACAACTGTTGAGCTGTGAGAGAATTCGATAGTATGCCTTTTGCCCGAAAGACATCGAAGGCCATTTAATTGATGAGAAAATATTAAAATTTGTGGGCATCAAAAGGTCGATAGCTCTGCATGATCGATCGCCGATCTGAATAGATGACAAGTGCGATCGTCCCGCAATTATCAAATTTCGCAACGATCGCGATTTGAGCAAAATTCAAACGTTAGCTCGAACACTATGGCTCGATCGCCCTTACACGGGTAAAAGCGGCACACCGCGCAACTGGCGCAGGGAATTGATGCAAACGGGGCAGTCGCAGCCAAACATCGCCACGGCGGCATCGCTTTCTTCTTCCGAAAAGTCCAGCATCGCCACCGGCTGGCCATCCGGCGACTGCCAAGCGATCGTCGGTTTAGAATTTGAAGCAGCGGTTTTGGCGGAGAGGCGCACGCAACTCAGACGCTGAGTGTGGGGCGATCGCACGCAGCGGGGCGCATCACCCGATTGGCTTGGTGTTTCGCCAATTTGAGCGGGATTGGCGAGGGCGCTCAAAGACATCAGAGATCCAAACAGCGTCGGGCTTACAAGTAAAGTGAGGAGCAATCTATTCATTTGTCGTCCTTAAGAACTTCAACGTATACAGTAGCCGATTATCTGTTGAAATTCAACAAGGTTTTCGTCCGATATCAGTTTGATTTGGGGTTATTAAGGCTTAAAAGCCGAATATTTGCGGCCCAAACCTTCAACAATTATCCGCGTATTAGCAACCAGATAAGTATCACCTTTGCTCCCACTTTAAGAATTGTTGCAATTTGAGTAAATTTAACTTGCCAGTGATAGCAAATTCATCCAATGCGGGTAAACTGATTTCAGCAAGGACAACTCGAAACAGCGAACAAGTTTACCTCAAAAACCAGGTGGGGAGTGATGAGTACAGTTTTAGTGGTGGAAGATTCCCGCAGCCAGCGGGAGTGCATTTCACATCAGTTGAGATGCAGCGGATTGAATGTAATTCAGGCATCTGACGGTGTGGAAGCGCTGGATAAAATTGAAAAAAATTGCCCAGATTTAGTATTATTAGATGTCATAATGCCCCGCCTGGACGGCTACGGCGTTTGCCGTTTAATTAAAGCTAATCCCGAAACTCGGAATCTACCAGTTGTTTTTTTAACAGGCAAGGGACAGCAGTTAGCTTTATTTTCGAGGTTCCAGGGCGATCGCGCCGAGGCTTATGTTAGCAAACCTTGGCAGCCGAGGGAACTTTTGGCAACGATCAAAAAAGTTTTGCTCAATGCCCATATTAAGTTCGATCGAGCTTCAGCCGACGCTTGGACGGAATATGGAATTTTAAACTTAAACACAGTCGAACTTTATCAAAGCCACGCGGATGCTTGGACAAAATACAGCGCCCAAATTATTAAATTGTACGATTCCAGCTTAGCAGCTTTCGAGCAAGCTTTGACAATTGAACCGAGTCACTCGAATGCAAACAAGTATCGCAACCGAGTCCAGACAATCCGGGCAATATTGATGAAAAAATTAGAGCAAACTAAACCTTGCAAAGTGTGCGATTATTATTACGGCAAGGATGGCATCACTTGTGCGGTGCATCCGGCTGGCCGCCCTCAAGAACTCTGTCGCGATTGGGAATTTAATTAAACTAAAATGAAAACAAATAACCGCGCTAACTTGGAAAAGTTGCTGCAAGAAAGAAACGAACATCCCGAAAGAATGGCTGAAATTGATGAAAAAATTAATGCCACTTTCCGCAAAAATTACGCAATTTTAGTAATGGATATGTCGGGATTTTCTCGCACAACAGTCCGCTACGGAATTATTCATTTTTTGGCAATGATTCACCGGATGCACGGAATTGTCAAACCGATAATTTCCGAATACGGTGGTACTGTAGTTAAGGAGGAAGCAGACAATATTTTTGCAGTTTTTACCGATGTAAAATCAGCAGTGGAAGCTGCGATCGACTCTTTGAAACAAACGGCCGCTGTCAACACGACACTGCCGCCGGAGATGGATATTTACCTCTGCATTGGTATTGGCTGTGGCGATGTTTTGATGCTGGAAGGAGAGGATATGTACGGATCGGAATTTAATTTGGCATCCAAGCTGGGAGAGGATTTGGCGGAAAGGGGAGAGATTTTGCTCACTTCAGCAGCCTTTGAAAAGTTAGAAGGTGACAAGCAAGATTGGGAAAAAGTGGAACTTTCGGTTTCAGGTTTGGAATTGGTGGCGTACAAGCGGCTGTAATCGGGTGAATTTCTGTTGTCTTCTCGTTCTTCGCCCTGCTCGAAAATGAGAAGATGACTTCCCCAAGCCTTCACTACAAACCCGGTTTCTTCGCCGATATCGGGCGACTCAGCCTTTTTGGTATAAACCAGGTTGATGAGGCTATATTTTTAGAGAATATCGAATTTAAATAAAATTTAAAATCAGATGATTGAGGAACACAAAACTTGGCAATCTATTAATTTATCCGCTATTGGACAGCGGCTGGCTTGGCTGAAGCAACAGCCAGACAAAGTTATTTTTTGCAAAGAGTCTGGTGTTCACTATGTTGCAGTCACAAAAGAGCGATCGCACATTAAGCTATCTTTAGTAGAAAAAATAAATCAGCAAACAGATTTACTGCAATCTGTTTTGGATTTCAACAATCCTTTACATCTAGTGTCTGAATATACTCAGGCGATGATGTTGGGTTTAGTGTGGCAAAGCCAACCTCAAAGAATCTATATAGCTGGATTTGGCGGCGGCAGAATTCCCTTAGTTTTGCACCACTATTTACCGAAAACTGTTATAGAATGTACGGATGTCGATCCGATCGCAATCGAAGCAGCTACACAGTGTTTTGGGGTGAAATTTGACGATCGGCTAACTGTAACAATTCAAGACGGCCGAGAGTATTTAGAGCAGCAAAAATCAGATACTCAGTACGATATCATTATGATCGACGTAGCTTTTGGCAACGGCTACTTTCCGCACCGCCTATCCACAAAAGAATTTTATCAAATCTGCGAAAAACACTTGTCAAACGAGGGAGTTGTGGTAGCAAATCTGCTGCACAGAGATCAGTTTTATGCAGAAAAAATCACAACTTTTCAAAGTGTGTTTTCTCAGGTGTGCCTGTGTGTTTGCCAGGAAAGTAATAGCATTTTGATTGGTAGCAACAGCCAGATTTTGGAGAAAGATGAGATTGTTGCTAAGGCAAAATATTTGCAAGATAGCAATCAATTTTCCTTTCCATTAACAGACAGGGCGCTTGAGGTAAAAGTAGGTAGGGAATTGGCGGAGGCTGTACCTAATTTAGACAAAGCTCAAATTTTTCATGACGATTCGCCGCCCGCTGGTTATTTTGATTGCTGGTTATTCTGATATCTATAATAAGTCCGGGTTTACTCTTTGTGGAACAGGCCGGAAAGCCTGTTGCTGATGTGGTTTTCACGATGTTGAGATAGCCCGCCGATTGAAAGAGACTGTGGGATGAAATTGCCTTTTGAGTACGATCGTATATAACCATCGACAATAGGGCCACTGAGGACACGGCATTGCCGTTTCCCTACCCCAACATAATCAATCTTTCTCAATAATAGATCTAACCATCGCCCGATTAATTGTAGCGAAACCGCACGGCGTCCTCTTCTGACTGTAGGTAATATCAATTCCGATGCCACCGGATTTGATATAACTCCTATTTCATATATTCACCCATCTGCTGTTCCAGCTTAGCCAACAATGTATCCACATCGGTCGCAGCTTCCTCAAAACAAACAGGAGGTTCAGGCTTAGGTTCAAAAAGAATCAACTTAATTTGACCTTCGCCGATCGCCAAAATCGCCACTTCTTTCTCAGGTTTGTGAGCGTTCAACACACCTACAACTTCCTGAATATGACTTTTAACTTGACGGTTCAACTCCTCAACCGCCTCTTTCTTACAATACACAAAACGCGCAGTTTCTGCAATATCAATTGCTAAAATCTCCTCGCTTTCTTCTCCCCTTTCCAGAAATAGCCCCCAAGCCAAAGCAGCCAATTCATGTTGATTAGCTTTCACAAATCTATCTAACTTGCGGCTCCAGCTATTTTCGTTGGGTTTGGACTCAGGGCTATCAAATAAAAACATTTTCTCTTCTTGTTTGTATAAACTAATATTTTACAGTCAGTTGTCAGTTAGCAGTTGGCAGTTGGCAGTTGGCTGTTGGCTGTTGACTGTGGTCATTAGTTACCCATGCCCAATGGCCCATCCCCAATTACAAATTAGCAATTCCCAATTACCCAAAACCGCTGCGTTTCTATCTTATACCAGATTGCACGCGCCAGAGCGCCGCATAAATTCCGTCCTGTTCGATCAGTTGTTCGTGCTGCCCCGATTCTACCACCAGCCCCTCTTCCATGACACAAATGCAATCGGCATTGCGGACAGTAGAAAGACGGTGGGCGATCGCAATTGTAGTGCGATTTTTGGTAATTCGTTCGAGCGATCGCTGAATTGCCGCCTCAGTCTCGTTATCCACCGCTGAAGTAGCTTCGTCAAGAATCAAAATCGGCGGATTCTTCAAAACAGCCCGTGCAATTGCAATTCGCTGCCGCTGACCCCCCGACAATTTTTGACCGCGTTCCCCTACAATAGTGTTGTAACCGTCCGGCAATTGGGCGATAAACTCGTGCGCCTCCGCAATTTTCGCAGCATTTACTATCTCTCGATTGCTTGCCTCAAAACTGCCGTAAGCAATATTTTCTGCCACCGTACCGTGAAACAAAAACACATCTTGACTCACCAATCCGATCGCTCTCCGCAAATCTTTTAAATTCAGGTTATTTAATTCTATACCGTCGAGATAAATATTTCCATGCTGTACCTCGTACAGCCTCAATATTAGCTTCACCAAAGTACTTTTGCCCGAACCAGTAGCCCCAACAATCGCTGTAGTTTTTCCCGCCGGCAGAGTCAAAGAAAAATACTGCAAAATTGGTTTTCTTTGATTATAAGAAAAGGTAACATTTTTAAATTCCAACTCACCCTTAATCGAACTAACCGGCCGCCGAATATCACCCGTGTGAATTGCGATCGGAGTATCCAACAAATTCATCACCCGATTAGTAGAAGCCATTGCGCGCTGGTATTGATCCAGAGTATCTCCCAGGCGAGTCAGCGGCCACAGCAACCGCTGGGTCAAAAACACCAAAACGCTGTAAGTTCCCACAGACAATCGGCCCGCCACCACCTCCAAACCGCCCAGAAATAGTGTTGCAATAAACCCCAAGAAAATCACAACCCGAATCAGCGGAATAAAAGCAGCCGAAAGTGCGATCGCCCGTCGGTTGCTTTCGCGGTAAGCTTGGCTTTGTGTTTCGATGCGCTGAATTTCATAATCTTCGGAAGTAAAACTTTTAATAGTAGTAATTCCCATCAAATTATTCGACAGTTGCCCGTTCAGAAAACTCACCTTTTCCCGCACATCAGCATACAGAGGAGCCAGGCGATTTTGAAAGGCGATCGAACCCCAAATAATAAAAGGTATCGGCAGCATTGACAGCCCAGCAACACCAGGAGATGCAGCAAAAAAAGCCACACCAATCACAACAACCGTTGTCATTACCTGAATCACCTCATTAGCGCCATCGTCCAAAAAACGTTCGAGTTGATTGATATCATCGTTGAGAATAGAAATCAAACCGCCCGTGCTGCGTTCTTCAAAATAAGCTAATTCTAATTCCTGCAAATGGCTGTAAGCTTCCAGACGCAAATCGTGTTCAATATCCTGAGCCAAATTGCGCCACAAATAATCATAGGCATATTCAAAAAGAGATTCCAACGTCCAAACAACCGCGCTCAAAAGAGTGATAATTGCCAGTTGCCAAAAGACATCTTTTATGCCCCACTGAGCGAGGATAGAATCTTGCTGTTTCACCACCACATCAACAGCAATACCGATTAATGCTGGCGGCGCTAAATCAAAGAATTTATTCAGCAGCGAACAGATACTTGCCAGCCAAGCTTTCAGGCGGTAGCGGCGTCCGTACTTCAGCAGCCGCTTTAGGGGATGAACAGGTTTTGATGGATTTGGTGATGCTTGAGAATCATTCATAGGGCATGGGGCATCGGAAATAGGGCCGAGAATTAAAAATTAGTAGGGTGATCCGCGCGCACCTTACCCTTGCTTAATTTTAAATTCTCAAATGCCCCGTTCCTAGGCTTTAAACGTTAACACTCGCTTTATTTTAGCGACTACACCAACTATTTACGTCTCAACCTGAACGTCAATTACTGGTTGAATTGGTTTGTAAGCGGTTGGTGCTTCTTCGATTCTGCGTTCTTCGCGCCAGGTAATGCAATCTACGCCAGTTAATTCCAAAGCGGAGTCAGTTTTGTCAACACCTTTGCGACTCATATTGAAGCGCGATCGCGCCCTTCCTGCACCGTGAGAAGCCGATCGCAAAAATCGATCGTTCCCTTTCTCAATCAGCAAATAAGAGGGCGCACCCATCGAACCCGGTACAATTAAAGGCTGGCGCGAATGTGCCCGACAAGCGCCTTTGCGAGTCACCCAGCCGGCACCTTCAGCTAAGGTAATATTGTGAGGCAAATCGTATACTAACGGAGCTTCCACATCGCCGAAAACTTGCCGCAAACGCCAGCGCAGAAGTTCTGCTAGCAGCAAACGGTTGATAAAACCGTAGTTAGCGGCTGTTGCTTCTGCTTGCAAGTAATACCTCACAAGTTCGGGATTTGCTGCGACAGACAGCGGGAAAAGCCTGGATTCAGGATGTTTCAGAGTTTTTGGGTAGGCCTGGCAAGCTCGATCGGGCCACATTCGGCGAACCCGAGTAAATCATGAAGCGGAACCGAGGACCACCGGAACCACCATTCCTGCTGTTTCGACGATGCAATCGCCACTCCCGCATCCCCTGGATAGAAGTCAAGAGTAGCGTCACCGCGACAAACGCAACCACCTTGAGGGTGACGAACATTCGCCAAACTTGCTAACTGTTTGAGGGCCTTTGCTTCCACCCGAAAACCCTCTGGGAGTAAAACTTCTGCTGTTGTGGCACTCTCATCTTGCCAGTGTTCTTTCAAAGAACTATTGAGAGAAATAGAGTAGACTTTGGTGCTGTAACTAACATCGAGACTTTGCCGAGACAAAGCTCGCAAAAACCTGTTCAAGTTTTTGGCTGCTGCATAAATAGTCTTTTGCGGGTTGCATACTAACCGCCAGGAGTGGAAGAGATTTTTTAGGCAAAAAAAGACTTGGGTTCAGCAGCCACAATCTTTTTCAAGATAAGTTAAAAGGCAATTATCTAATGACTAAATTTATGGCATATCATTTCTAATCTGTCAATCCTTTCATTGAATTTTTAATAAATATATATGATTTACCAAGCACTGTCAGAAACCCGGTTTCTCCCTAGAAAAATAGCATCCAAACCAAAGATTTTGCGAAGAAACCGGGTTTTTTGAGCCAGCGTGTCCGACCGCATTCCAGTCTTCATTGCGAGGAAGTAGGGGCAATCGCCGACGGTTGCCCCTCCCCACTTAAAGAAAATATCTCACCGTCGTCACCACCCGACTTCTCTTAGCCCGCAAAGCCGCTTTCAAAAAGAAAGCAGTTTGATTGTGCAGCAATCCCTCCCACCAATTTCTGGTCACAAAAGCCGGAATGATCAGCGTTAAATATACTCCCGGTCGCTGTTCTTCAAACAAAGTCAAAAAGTGCGTCAAAGCCTCACCAACAGAACGGTAAGGCGATTCCAGAATTTCCAAAGGAATGTCTGACTGCAAATCTTTCCAAGCTAATTGTAATTTTTCTCGATCGGTCAAACCAATATCTACGTGAACTGCCACAACTTCATCAGCAATTAAACGAGCGTAATCAAGGGCCTCGAAAGTTCCCCGGTGCAACTGCCCGACTAACACCACTGCCGGATGTGTTACCGTCTTAACTTTAGGTCTACGAAGATAAGACCTCGGTTCTATTCCCTGAATGCTCAAGCGAGCCGCTACATACCGATAGTGTCGGTGAATAGCTAAAAATAGACTAACTACGATCGGAATAGTTACTACGACAACCCAAGCTCCCAAAAGGAATTTTGTAGCGAGAATTACAGCCAAAACTCCCGTTGTTGCCACTGCACCAATACCGTTCATCACAGCACTAACTTGCCAACCTTTACCTCGTTCCTTAAACCAGTGAATTACCATTCCCGATTGGGAGAGAGTAAAAGAAGTGAAAACCCCAACCGCATACAGGGGAAGCACCGCGCTCGTATTGCCTCGAAAGATGATAATTAAAAGAGCAGCGCAGAAGCTGAGCAGATTAATGCCATTAGAATAAACCAGTCGATCGCCCAACAGCGACAACTGCCTCGGCAAGAACCCGTCCCGCGACAAAAAATAACAAAGTCGCGGAAAATCAGCATAACTCGTATTCGCCGCCAACAGCAAAATTAACAGAGTTGCGGCCTGCAAATAGTAATAAAATACACCGACACCAAAAATCTGTTTTCCCAATACAGAAAGGAGCGTTTCATGTTCTGTAGGAATCACCTGATAAATATGAGCCAAGTAACTAACCCCCAAAAACATCGCTCCCAGAATTCCCCCCATATAGCTCAAAGTCAGGCGCGCATTTTTCCATTCAGGAGGCTTAAAAGCCAACACCCCGTCTGATATGGCTTCAACTCCAGTCAGGGCTGTACAGCCCGCCGCAAAGGCGCGCGCCAGCAGAAATAATCCCAAAGGTTCCTTAGCTGGAATATTTTGTAATGTCGGCATAACCTGACCTGTTGCCTGTTGGAATAAACCGCAGCCAATCAAAATAAAAATGCCAAGGAGAAACGCATAGGTGGGAACCATAAATATATTGCCCGATTCCCGCAATCCCCTGAGATTGGCAAACATGATTAGGACAATAAAAAATAAGCACAGTTCGACTGTGTAGGGGTGCAGCGAGGGAACTGCTGAAGTCAAGGCTGCCACCCCAGCCGAAATACTGACTGTGACGGTGAGGATGTAATCAATCATCAGCGAAGCTGCTGCGATCAAACCGGGATAAATACCCAAGTTTTCTCGCGCTACAATGTAAGCGCCACCGCCGTTGGGGTACGCTTTAATTGTCTGTCGGTAAGACAGCGCCACGATCGCCAACAGTAAAATAATAATTCCAGAAATAGGCAGCGATAACCTCAAACTACTACTCCCCGCTAGTAACAGTACCAGCAGAGTTTCTTGAGTAGCGTAGGCAACAGACGAAAGTGCATCGGAAGCCAGAACAGCTAGTCCTGTAGCGTTGCTTAGTCGCTCGTGAACCGATGCGCTAGTCGGAAGAGATTCACCCAGTAAAAATCGCTTGAGTCGAGAATAAGTGTACATGGAAACTCAATATATAGGCGTCCACAAATCATAATCTAGACGGGAACCGTTTTAAGTAATTTGTGGATCACAATTTGTAATTCTGTCTCGCTTGTTGAGTCAGCTTCAGCTTGTGTTCGAGAGCTTGCCAATTTTCGGCTTCGATATAGCTGATGAACTCGTCGAGACTGTCGCGGTAAATAGAGAGCGATCGCAACAATTCCTCTCGATTGTACTTCGCCACCATCACTCCCAGCTCGGGATTGCCGCCCCCAACGCGGCTCGTGTCCCGAAAACCCGAACTCGCCAAATGTTGGGCTAAATTAACAATATCCCGATCGCCCTCTCGATCGCACGCAGCAACCAGCGTCGCGCTCGCCATGATTGGCAAATGAGAAATCCAAGCCACAGCTCGATCGTGCTCGCTCGGCTCACATCGGTAAACTTTAGCACCCAGCAACCGCGCAATTTCCTCAACCTTATCCACTGCAAGCGCCGGCGTCTGGGAAGTCGGCGTCACCACGTAAGGCCGCCCGACAAACAAATCCGGCACCGCCGCCTCAATCCCGCTTTCAGCAGTCCCCGCCATCGGGTGTCCCCCCACAAAATTCGGCCACAGAGAAGACACAGCCTGCACTATGGGTGTTTTTACAGAACCGACATCCGTTACAATAGTATCAGGGGAAAGATAGGGCACCAACTCTCGGACGATCGGCTCGATCGACCCTAGAGGCGTGCAAATAAAAACCAGATCGGCTGCTGCGATCAGAGACAGGTGTATGCTGGCTTCATTTACAACACCGCGAGCTTGCGCCCGATCGCAAGTCTGCTGCCGACTCGAAACCCCAAAAACATCAAACCCGCGCGATCGCAAATCCAGCCCGATCGAGCCGCCAATTAAACCTAGTCCGACAATACCGATATTCATAGCAATAAAATGGGGATATTTGATACGGTGCCGCCCCCATGACAGTCGAGGAACTCCTGAAAAAATATGCCGCCGGAGAAAGAAACTTTGCCGGAATCAACCTGACTGAGGCCAACCTCAGCGGCGTCAACTTGAGCGGAGCCAACCTCAAGGGTGCGAATCTGAGTGTAGCAAACCTGAGCGGAGCCAACCTCAGCAAAACCAACCTCACAGGTGCCAAACTCAACATTGCCAGACTCAGTGGCGCCCATCTAGGCGGCGCCGACCTCACCGACGCCGACCTCAACGTCGCTTATCTAGTGCGAGTTGACCTCAAAAAAGCCACACTCATAGGAGCCAAACTGATCAGAGCCGAGCTAATTCGAGCCGAGCTCAGCGGCGCCAACCTGCAAGGCGCAAACCTCAGCGGCGCCACCCTCACCGAAGCCACTCTTCGAGGTGCCAACCTCGAACAAGCCAACCTTCGAGGTGCTCATCTCAGCGGCGCGTGCTTGACAGAAGCCAACCTCGAACAAGCCAACCTGCAAGGAGCCGACCTCAGCCGAGCCGACCTCAGCGGCGCCGACTTGCGAGGCACAGAACTGCGACAAGCCAACCTCACTCAAGCCGTACTCAGTGGCGCCGACCTCAGCGGCGTCAATTTGCGCTGGGCAATCCTCAGCGGCTGCAATCTCCGCTGGGCCGACCTCAGCGAAGCCAAATTGAGCGGTGCCGACCTCAGCCGAGCCGACCTCTGCCACGCCGACCTGTCAAATGCCAGTTTAGTTCACGCCGACCTGTCAAATGCGTATCTGATCCGCGCCGACTGGATTGGAGCCGACTTAACCGGAGCCACCTTAACCGGAGCCAAACTCCACGCAGTTTCGCGACTCGGCATCAAAACCGAAGGCATGACCTGCAAGTGGGTTGATCTGAGCCCCAACGGCGACCACAGCCAAATTTACTGGTTGAACTCCGGAGGAACTCACGAATTTTTTCACGAAACCTTGCCCACCGTTCGGATTGTGATTGACTCGCCCTTAGACCAAGGCGCTCATTTTGCCCTAGCTGCAACTTATTACCAAATTGCCCAACAATACCCGAGTTTAAGTCAGCCTCCCACGATCGAAGTCAGCTCCAGGCGCACCGTACTCGCCTTTAAAATGGACAGCGACGATAAATTATTTGCCACCGCTTACGTTGCCATCATTCCTTTTAACGACGCCGCCATCACTCAAAAAAACCTGATCGCTTTGATGAAAATGATTCAATCTCACGATGCAGGCAAACTTAACGTCAAAGAATCTAAACACGTTCAGTTATGCAGCAAAGCTCTCAACCAAGCTATCAGCAAAGTAGACCAAATCAAAATTTCCAGTTCTTTTCCAAAAATCGGCGAAAGCATCAATTTTTTTCAGATTCCTACACAGATGATATTAATTAATTCCCGCGACCAAAGACTCAGCGTATATCACCACCCAGGCTTCGGCAAGCGCTTAATTAAAAAATATGAGCCGAGTAACTCAACCTCGGGTAAGTTAGCCGAAAGCACAAAATTAGGTCAAGCTAATATCACTAGCATTTTGGATTTTATAAAAGGCTTCCATAACATAGATGTCTAGGCATATTGCATCAAGTTACAAAAAATGCTTATTCTAGTTTAAAGGTTGGCACAACAAAGCTTTGTTCTAGCTAACACATCAGGGAAATTGAAAAGCATGGATGCCGAAGAACTCATCACCAAATATGCAGCAGGAGAAAGAGACTTTACTGCTATCCTCCTTTGCGAGGCAAATCTCAGCAGGATCGATCTCAGCGGGGCTAATTTCAGTGAGGCAATCTTGAGCCTCACCAACATGAGCGGCACCAATCTGTCAAACGCCAACATGAGAAAAGCCAAACTCAATGTTGCCAGACTCAGCGGTGCCAATCTCTACAAAGCCAACCTCAGCGGCGCTATCCTCAACGTGGCTAACTTGATTCGAGCCGACCTCAGAGAAGCCCAACTCGTCGAAGCTACAATGATCAGATCCGAACTGATCCGAGCCGACCTCAGCAGTGCAAACTTGAGCGGTGCAAACCTCAGCGAAGCAGATTTGAGAGAAGCAACCCTTAGAGAAGCCAATCTAGAGCAAGCCGACCTCAGCGGGGCTCACCTCAGAGGCGCTTCCCTAACTGCGGCCAACTTGGAACGGGCTAACTTGCACAGAGCCGATCTCAGCAGGGCAGACTTGCGAGGAGTCAACCTCTGCAATGCCGAACTCAGACAAGCTAATCTTTCTCAGGCAAACCTCAGCGGCGCTGACTTGCGAGGCGCTAATCTCCGGTGGGCTGACCTCAGCGGGGCGAACCTGACCGGCGCTGACCTCGATGAAGCGAGATTGAGCGGGGCCAACTTGTACGGGGCAAATTTGAGCAATGTCAATCTATTGAACGCTACTTTGGTACACGCGGATTTGACCCAAGCGAATTTGATTCACGCGGATTGGGTAGGGGCCGATTTGACGGGGGCGGCCCTGACGGGGGCAAAAATTTACGCGGTGTCTAGGTTTGATGTGAAAGCAGATGACATTACCTGCGATTGGGTTGACCTCAGTCCTAATGGCGATCGCAGCCACATTCAGCGCTTTACTCCAGAAGAATCTCAAAGGTTTTTCAATGCTACACCGCCGACAGTTCAAATTATTGTCGATCGACCCCTCGACCCCGATGCTAACTTTGTGCTTGCAGCTACCTACCGCCAAATTGCCCGTCAATACCCTGCTTTGAACCATCCTCCCAGTATCGAAGTTAATTCCAGACGCACAATCATATCATTTAGAATAGAACAGGACGAGCAACTATTTCCCACAGCTTTCGTTGCGATTATTCCCTTTAGTGATGCAGCATTTACTCAGAAAAATTTGATTACTTTGATCAAGATGATTCAACCCCAAAGTGGTAATAACCTGGGCGTCAGAGTCTCAAATATGGTAGTGCAATTAAACGTCGCCCTGACCAAAACAATGAGAAAAATAGGGGAAATGAAAATTCAGCCGATTCGCCTCGATCGCGAACCGATGTCAAGTTTTTTCCAATCGCCTACCCAAACTGTACTGGCTAACTCCAGCGCCGAAACTTTGATGATTCACTATCACCCAGATTTTGGCAGAAACTTGACAAATTTGCCCGGAGTCAACAAAACGTCTATCAGTCCTGCAATTAAAGCTCAAAGATTTACCACCCCGCCGCTAAATACGGTCATTGAGTTTGTCAAAAGCTTTTATCAGCTCGGTGAGTAAATACTCTACTATAAATTAATTTGATATTATTTCAATTTATGCCATATAAAAGTTACCAGATTGCCCTTTCATTCAAGTAATAAAAATGCAAGCTGAAGAACTGCTCAAACGATTTGCACTCGTCAAGAGATACACAGAAGGCGACAGAGATTTCACAGGAATCAACCTGAACGAAGCTAATCTCAGCCGCATCAACCTTAGCCAATCAATTTTAAAGCGGGCTAGCTTATTTGTCACCAACCTCAGCGGCGCTAACTTGAGCGAAGCTAATTTGAGCGAAGCTAACCTGAATGTGGCGAGACTCAGCAGTACCAACCTGTCGCGGGCAATCTTAAACGGGGCTACTCTCAACGTAGCCAACTTAGTGAGAGCCGATTTAAGTGCAGCTCAATTAATCCGAGCATCCCTGATTAGAAGCGAATTAGTCCGCTGCGAACTCAGCAAAACTAACTTCAGTGGCGCAAACCTGACTGAAGCAGATTTAAGAGAGGTAAAACTGACGGAAGCTAACTTGTGCGGTGCTAATCTTTCCGGTGCAAATCTCAGAGGTGCTTCGGCTTCTTCAGCTAACTTTCAAGAAGCTAACTTACACGGCGCGGATTTGACGAAAGCAGAACTTAGCGGCGTCAATTTGAGCAATGCCGATATGAGACAAGCTTCTTTGCAACAGGTGAATCTCAGCAGTGCCAATTTAAGCGGAGCTAACCTCAAATGGGCTGATTTGACGGGAGCTAACCTCAACGGCGCCGATCTGAGCTGTGCTAAATTGAGCGGAGCTAACCTTAACGGAGCAGATTTAAGAAATACTAATTTAGGAAGTGCTAATTTCGTTCACGCTGATTTAACAGAAACAAATTTGATTAATGCTGATTGGGTGGGCGCTGATTTAAGGGGGGCAACTTTAACCGGAGCCAAACTGTATTTGGTTCCTCGGTGTGGCATCATCGCAGATGATATTGCTTGCGAGTGGGTTGACCTCAGCCCCGCAGGCGATCGCACTCATATTCAACAATTTAATTCGCCTTCAGAATCGAAAATTTTTTTTAATCACACGCCTGGGTTAGTGCAAATTGTGGTTGACGCACTTTTAGACCACTCAGCAAACAGCACTTTAGCAACCGCTTACAGCGAAATAGCTCGGCATTACCGGGCAATGAGCTGTCCTCCCAATATTGAAGTCGGCTACCGCCGGACAACTCTCACTTTTAGATTTGATAGCGACGAGCATTTATTGCCAGCAGCTTTTTTAGCGATTCTTCCTTTTAAGGATGCTGTACCAACTCAGAAAAATATTATAGCGATCGGCAAAACTATCGAAAGTCAAAATTGGGATAAAAAACGAATTGTGGTGTTGTGTAAAGCATTGAGCGCAGCTACAACTAAGTTACATGAGTTGAGAAAATTGCTCTCTAATATATCAAGTATTAATCAGCCAACAAATTTTTTTCAATCACCTACCCAAACTATTTTAATTAGTTCGGGGGAGGAGAGTTTGACCGTGCAGTGTCACCAGAATTTTGGTCAGCGAGGGGGAAATAATCAGGAGAGTAAATTCAGTTTGCCTATCGGTCAAAAAGTAGTTGATTTTCTGGCCAGTTTTGATTATGTTGAGTGAGAAATGTCAATTTTAAAACCGATTGATTGAGGTAGAAGTCCACAACTCATTGCTCCGCTTCCTGCGATCAAACTCCGAGCCGCACTGGCCCCACCATTTAACGATGGCGCGGCTCGTGGCGCGGGCTTTGCGCTTGGGGCGCAGCGCTCTGATCCAAACAGGGCTTCCCGCTGGAGCTTACCGACAGCGGTATCGAGTTAGCTATTTGATGCCGATTTTGATGTGGCCGGAGCCTGTGATTTTAGTGGCGCCGACACCGCTGATTGAGCATTTGAGAGCAGTGGAAATTCCGCGTTTGCAAGAGTGGCTGCAAACAGAGGGGTCGATCGAGACTTATTCGGATCGTGCGACTGGGCGAGGATTGATGCTAGCCGATCCAGAGTCTTGGCTGGCGGCTCGCTTGGCGGGGAATTCGGAAGTGCACAGGAATATTCCGACAATTATCGACGGTGTGGATGACTTGGAAGTTTGGACGCGCCAGCAATTGACGGCGTGTTTGCAACCGGCTGATTGGAATGATTTAATGCAATCTCAGCCTTTGGAAGCCGATGCCATCCTCCAAGGGCGGGTACTGCTAACGCGGGCTTTCTTTCAGCATCCGGCGAAACCAGAGGAGTGCTATTTGCTGGAAACCGCAGAGCAAAATATTTTGCAGGGGCTGTTTGAAAAAATCGAGCCAAACCCCCTAATTCCGGATGCTTGGAGCAATTTTTGGCAGCGGTGGGAAACAAACGGAAAACTGCGGTGGGCGCAAATTCATCGGGAGGCTGGGTCATTTTCTCTCTACTGCGCGCCGGTGCAGGTGGCTGAGGTTTTGAGCCAAATTTGGGACTATCAGCCGGTGGTGTTGATTGGTGGGGCGGTGGATGTGGAACCGAAGGCTCCGATTTTCCGGCAAATGTTGGGACTTCCAGAATTGACGAGCGTGAAGTTTTCGCCCGATCGACAAAGTGAATTAATTCAACTGTACATTCCCAACTGGCTGCCGCTGCCAAATACGCCGGAATTTCAGGGTGTTTTAATTGAAGAAATTCGGACTTTGCTGTTGATGAGCGCGTCGGTGGCGGGTTTAACGGTGCTGATTGTTGGTGATGTACCGCTCAAGGCTAGGCTGGCGGCGATTTTGGCTTCTGAGTTCGGTTCTCGGGTGCAGGTAGAAAAGACTGATGTGGGCGAGAATGCGATTTTGGTGACTGGGTGGGAGTTTTGGCGGGAACATCAGGGGGAATTGAGGGCGCCTCACTTGCTGGCGATCGCAACTTTGCCGCTACCTTCTTTGGAGAATCCTTTGGTGACGGCGCGTGTGGCTTATTATAAGGAACGGCGCAAGGATTGGTTTCGGTTGTATTTGCTGCCGGCGGCGTTGAATGAATTGCAACGGGCGATCGCGCCTGTGCGAGAACGTCAAGGGGTTGTGGCGATTTTCGACAGCAGGGTGATTCACCGCAGTTATGGACAGCAGGTTTTAGCGGCTTTGAGTCCTTTTGCGAGGATTGATTATTTGGATACGACTTGGCTGACGCAGGCTTGAGATGACCTGTTGGCCTATAATTTGGTTAGGTATCCAGTTGAAATCTAATTTAGTAGACAAAGATTATGGGTGAAGCTAAGCGTCGCAAAGAGTCGATCGGCGACGAATACGGTAAAGAAGAACGCATCGTTGCCTGGCTGCCAATCACGAAAACCCAAAGCGAAGATTTTGTGAAGTGGACAAGTCGCGGAAGCTGGTTCGGGATTAGCCTTTTGGTGGCTTGGTGGATTGTAGTGCGATTTGTCGGCCCCTCGGCGGGTTGGTGGCAGGTTAACTGATGCCAGACTCGACAAATGCCTGTATTCTTGGCATTGTGTCGAGTTAAACTCGGAAACAAGCGGCTGAATTTTTAGGAAAAATTTAGTTGCGAATTTGGACTTGGTATGGTATCTTAGTTATCTGCGGGCAATTAGCACAGTGGTAGCGCACTTCCTTCACACGGAAGGGGTCACTGGTTCAAATCCAGTATTGCCCATCAAATTTATTTTCTGATTCCTCTTATTTCTTAGTCCCCCTCTGCTGGGACAAAATTTTGTGTAGCCGCGGTTTCAACCGCCCTCAGCTTCTTAAGCTTCAACATATTCGCAAATAGAGAGAGGTTCGGGAATAGGAAAAGCATCCTCTTGTAGTCGTTCAATATGGAAGGCGATCGCCTCTTTAATTAAATTTCTCACCTCTTCTAAACTTTCAGCCACAGCTACACATCCAGGTAAATCGGGAACATAAGCACCGTAGCTAGTTTCACCCTTCTCAATTACAACAGCATAACGCATTAATCTTCCTCCTCTAGTTGAGCTTGCCGCAAAACACTTTTAAGCTAAATTTTTACTTACTTTCTCAATAATAAAATTAGTAAATTCAGAGCGCTTAGCTACTGTATTAATGGAAAGAGAGGGTTGTTTTTGTAAATAACTATTAGTTAATTCAGTGATTTCTAGAATGATAGAAAGAAGCAATTCCTGATGGTCGTCAAATTCAATTGGCAGGATTGAAAGTACATATCCTTGTGTATAATTAACTTTATTAAGTAGTTTAATAGTAAAAAGCATTGCAACATGAAATATTAAAAGCCGAATTGTTCCAGGACGTAATAAACTACTGGTATTATTTTGTGTTAATACTGAAAAATCTGTAGTTCTTATATACAATTCAATATTCTTCATTAATTTTGCACAAAAGAGATAAACTTCCATTGGAATGGAAGAATTAAAAACTCTGCTGTAATTTGCATCACCTTTAATAATTGACGTTGGTTGGGCTCTAGCTATATGTGGGTCGAGATGAACAATGGAAGTAACTGATTGAGCTAAATAAGGAATACTAATGATTCTTTCAGAACTTTTTCCAATATTCTTGTAATAATTTTTGCGGCGATCATAGAACCAATCCTTATTTAAAAAGTAATCTTCTATATCACGCTGAATAGGTTCAGTAGCTCTTAAAGAAGCAGCAGGAACGGGAGTTTGAAAATTAGTTGCTTTGATGATTCTATCTCTCGCTTCTAATTTGTTTGCCACTATAATCTTTACAAGAATAGCTCTCTTATCATCAACCTTTGCCAGAGTGTTCATATACTCATATATAGAGTTAGTTGTTTGTAACCCATTCACAATTTGTACATCATCGAGTGTAATGGTTTTACCTGCGATACTTGCTTTTGAAGCTAATATGGTTATCCCATTGTTTAACCACCAGAAATCTATATCAGTATCTTTTAAAGCAAGGGTGTTTTTGATATCTTTATTGACTTCTACATTTCCTTGATAATCTCTCACATTTGACTCAAATAAATATTTGCGTAAAGAACCGTCATCAGTTACAAAATCATAGTATTCATCTAATCCTGTCAAGACAACATAATTATCTTCAGCGGTAGAAATATAGTTTTCCAGAAATTTTAATTTTAAAGAGTAACTTTTTTCTTGCCTTGCATTTTCTAGTAGTTCTCTGGCTCCTGTAAATTTAAATTTAACCTCAGAGCCAGTGAAAAATTTCTCGGTTTTATAACAAAGATTGTCCGCTTTATTTTGAACCTTAATATGAATCTTTTGAGTATCACCTTGACTAGCATATACGTAGGTGATTTTAACTTTAAGATGTTTAATGGCTAAGTCAATGTATGTTTTTCTAAATAATTCGACTTTTTCTATAAGCGGTGCATTATAGAAATCTTTAATATCGGCAATAGCTTTGTTTAAATCAAATATATCTTCTATAGTAGCCATAAGCGTCTCTATGGGTTTTTCGCCAAAGGAAGATGAAGTTTTTGCTTGGATTAAATATACTTCTATTAATGGGTTCTTTTTTATATTTCCCGAATCCAAGTCTTCATTAAGAATTTCATTGTTAAGAAAAATGAAAAAACCATCGATTCCTCCATCATCTTTTCCATCAACCTGATTAGACAATAACTCATCATATGAAAGATCGTAGTCTTTTAACAGTTGTTCAAAAGCAAATATCTCAAAATACTCATCTTGTGATAATGTATTTGCTAATTCCTGTCTTTTTTTGTCGAGAATACTTTTGAGAATTATGACATCATTATTGTTAGACATGAATATTTATCCTTTGATAAGTTCTACTATATTAGAGTAATCTATATTAGAGTACGCTATAACGTCACCAGTTGCAAGTCCGTCACCGCTTCCCGTTGCGAATTGCTGTGTTCGTCGGGTGAGCCTCCACAATCTCCAACACCTCCCCCTCAACCCGCTGGCGGTATTGCTCATTGATAATTAATTAGACTATGTTCAACAATGCCAAAACTACCGTAGCACTGGCGAGGGCGGGACGCGATCGCCCAAAACTCCCCTTTTGTACTACATATATGCTACACTAACATTGTAGCTCGTGCCCCGCAGGAGGTTCCCTCATGGCAAATGCCAATCTTCCTCAAAATTTCAACTTAATCCTACCCGCAGGAACCCAAATTGTCACCAAAATCGAGGTCAAAAACCCCGCCAGCGACCAATCTTGGAAACCGGGATTAGTAGGTGTCATCGTTCAATCGCCTACGGACAATTCCCACGCATATTTAGTCAAACTCCCAGACGGGACACAAGTTAGTCTGCGGCGGCACGAACTCAGTATTCGCAAGCAGTTTCAGAGCGAAGGATTGCATTCAGGAGGAGATTTTCTTGCAGAATACAACCTCTATGATTCTGTAATTTACCGCTGCATTGTTGGTTCTAGAGCTTACGGTCTTGATAACGAGCAATCCGATACAGACAGACGCGGGATTTACCTGCCGCCCGCAATACTTCATTGGTCGCTTTACGGCATCCCAGAACAATTGGAAAACAAGGAAAATCAGGAATGCTATTGGGAACTGCAAAAGTTTTTAGTTTTGGCACTAAAAGCTAATCCAAATGTGCTAGAATGTTTGTACACGCCTTTAGTAGAAACTGTTTCTCCTGTAGCACAAAAATTGCTGGGAATTCGGGGAATCTTTCTTTCTCAATTGGTTTATCAAACTTACAATAGCTACGTTTTGTCTCAATTTAAAAAAATGGAGCAAGACCTCCGCAATACCGGGGAAATTCGTTGGAAGCACGCGATGCACTTAATTCGATTGTTGCTGTCAGGAATTACGGTGCTCAAGGAGGGGTTTGTACCCGTTCGCGTGCAGGATTATCGATCGCAACTTTTATCTATCCGCAACCAAGAAATATCCTGGGAAGAGGTGAATCGCTGGCGGTTGAGTTTGCACGGTGAGTTCGATCGCGCTTTTGCTGCCACTAAATTGCCAGAACGTCCTAATTACGAGGAAGCGAACCTGTTTTTGATTAAATCTCGTAGAGGTGCGATCGGCTAAAAGGGGCGGGTTTACGAGATCATTAATTTGAGACATATATGGTTGGTAAAACCCGCCTCTACAGGTATTTGCGATTGTTTAACCGGAATTGAAATTAGCATTAATAAAATGTTGAAAAAATGACAGAATACATCTCGAATCTCGCCCCAATTATCTCCGTTCAACCTTATCCGCTGCTGTTTGCGACTGTCAGCGGTTCGCACTTATACGGCTTTCCTTCGGCAGATTCTGACTTCGACTTGCGGGGAGTACACATTTTGCCGCTACCGAAAGTAATTGGACTAATTTGTGGAGAAGAAACAATCGAAGTTTCGGAAGTTCGGGAGGGAATGCAACTCGATTTAGTAACTCACGACATCAAGAAATTTTTTGAGATGCTGTTGAAGCGCAACGGCTACGTGCTAGAACAACTGTATTCGCCACTCATAGTTTACAGTACAAAGGAACACGAGGAATTAAAGGCTATTGCCTCGAACTGCATTACCAAGCACCACAGCCACCACTATCTCGGTTTTGCTCAAACTCAATGGAAATTGTTTGAGAAAGAACGCCCGCGTCGGGTTAAGCCGCTGCTCTATGTTTATCGCGTGTTGCTGGCTGGGATTCACTTGATGCAAACGGGGGAAGTCGAGGCGAATTTGGTGAAACTTAACGAGAAATTCCAGTTGTCGTATATTCCTGATTTGATCGATCGCAAGCTGGCTGGGGAGGAAAAATATGTGCTGGAAGATACAGATATTGAATTTTATCAGCAAGAGCGCGATCGGCTAATCAATATATTAGAAGAGGCAAGTTTTACAAGTCATTTGCCGTCAAATCCTAATGCAAAGGTTGCTCTTAGCGATTTTCTGGTAAAGGTGAGGATGTCATCTGTGAACTAAGTTGTTCCACCTCTAATTAGTCGTTTGGTGCGGCGAAGATAACAGAACCTCCAGTCCAGGCGTCAGTACCAAAGAAACCGGGTTTTTTATCGTGATTAAAAGCTCGAGTGTAGTATTTGCGTCGTCCATTAAACCCGGTTTTTAGTGATTTACCTTGATAGATGTGTGTTGGCTGGTTCGCTAAAGCCAGGTAGGTCGATATGTTGATGTTCGGTAAATTGTGTGTTTTTTCCTGGTATGTAAATATTCCAACTTACCCCGCCTAAATATGTCTTGATATATGAAATCAAGGCATGGATAAATACAACAATGCCCACCATTTCAAATGACTCTTCAAGGGTCGTTAATATCACGTAGGATAGATTCCCCGGTCCCGTTGTATAAACTATGTATCCTCCTAGCATTTCCACTCCGATTGCTCCTCCAATATAAAGAGCGCTTGCTGCAACAAACAATTTTCTTGTAGAAACCGGAAGGTGGAACAGGAACTTAGTGTAGGATAAGAGAAATATCGCTACTAGAAAACCGATCGGCACAACCCAAGTAAAGTAAAGAAATCCTGTGGCATTTAGCAGGCTTCGCATCGGGTAAACAAGCTGTTCGTGCAATTGACCCACTTCGTCTAAAGATAGATATAAAAAGATGAATGATAAAATTTTCCAGTGATGCTTGTAGCGACAACTATCCAAATTTTTCGCATGGGCGATCACACCCACCAACAGAGAACTAAACAGCAATGCCAAAAATGAGTAGAAGGTTGGAATGTTCCCCTCGTCATCAACGTTGAATCCTTTTGCCAAGAAGTCTCTAGACGGGTAATCCGGCAAGAAGTACAAAGTCATCTGACTTAAGAAAGATAGTACAAGTAGACAGAACACCACTCGAAGCAAAAACTGGGTTACAGCTCCTGGATTTAAAGGAATTTGGAATTTCATGTTCTCTTAACCGTTCTCTTAACCTTTGGTTAAATGTATGTTATCAAAAAAACAAAAATCCCCGTATATCTACAGGCATAGAAGACTCCTCCTGGTAAAGGCACTATTTTTTTACCGTAAGATTAAAGAATTTAGCAGACATCGATCACCCTTAATTTTATTCTGGCTATATAAAAAAAGATTTTCCTGAGGCGTAAATTACTGTAGTTTAGACTAAAAAATGATTGCAGCTAAAAGTAGCAACCTTTGAATATCCGGCAAGCTGTTACTCAAAAACTCAAGAGGGAGAAGATTAAATAACTAATCTTGAATACTTTTT
>NZ_JAUBPU010000048.1:0-45629 GCF_036700885.1 Microcoleus sp. S13_B4 | reverse complement strand
CAGGGTTTTGACATCACTGTTAGTGGTTGGCAGTATGGCTAATTGAGAATGGTGCAAGATCTCAGTTTTAACCGACTTTCGCTATGAGACAGGGAATTCATTCCCTGTCGGACTGTCGGACTGGGACAAGCAATAAACGCTTAAAGAAACAGTCCCAATCCGCGGCTAACCGCATTTCCCATACGATCGCACAATGACGCGGCCGGCACTCCCTGTCCTTCCTGTTCCCATTTTTCCACGAGTTGGCGGCCCAGGGGCGTGAGGCGAAAACTGTCGGTAATCCCTTGTCCGTCTACTTCCCGCCGCAACACGCCGACTTGGATCAGCCAGAGTAGGGAGTTTTCGGCTACGAGTTCGGATACGGGCGATCGGGTGTAGCCGCTTTCGACACCCGCGTTTGAGGCGATCGCACTTAGGAAAACACTGCTATCGCGGATGGTCTGGAAGAAGTGTAATTGAAATGGGCTGCACCGGACCGCGCGATCGGCTCTTTTTACGGTGCGGCTGGGATAACTAATAGATTTAAACGCTTCGGATGGGATAAAAGTCATTGAGAGAACTTTTGAGTAGGTATTGTGTTTTTAATTGTTACAGATTTAGAGTCAAAGTGGAGTTGTGAAAAGCATACCAAGTTCAGAGGAAGTAGACTAGGCTTATCGAACTTAGAAATAAAGAAAGATTATGCCTTTACGAAAAGTGCCTAAAAAATTATTGCCCAAGTTAACCTCTGTTTTCTTATTGTTATATGTGGCGGCGACACTGCCGTGGTTTACCAATCGTCTCACGTCCTTTGCTTATATTGTTCAAGGGATTGTGCAGAGTGGTCAAAATGCAGAAGATGAAGAGATCGCAGCTTACCGCCAAGCCATCAAAGTTGACCCTCAGTTGGCTTGGGCTTACAACAAACTCGGCAATGCGCTATTTTACAAGTGGAAATTCGATGAAGCGATCGCAGCTTACCGCCAAGCCATCCAAATAGATCCAAGCTATGCCAACGCTTATAAAAATCTGGGTAATGCGCTCTTCTTCCAAAGGAAACCAAAGGAAGCGATCGCAGCTTACCGCCAAGCGATTCAAATAAATCCCAATTATGCCGAAGCTTACAAAGATTTGGGTAATCTGCTGTTTATTGAAGGCAAATCAGATGAAGAGATCGCAACTTACCGCCAAGCACTCAAAGTTAACCCTCAGTGGGCTTGGGCTTACAACAAACTCGGTCGTAAATTCTACGGTCAATCCGAATTCGAGCGAGCTATCGCAGCTTATCGCCAAGCCATCCAAATAGATCCAAATGATGCCGAAGCTTACAAAAATTTGGGGGATGCACTGTCATTCCAAGGCAAACTCGATGCAGCGATCGCAGCTTTCCGCCAAGCCATCCACATAGATCCAAACTATACCGAAGCTTATAACAATCTGGGTAATGCGCTATTCAACCAAGGCCAACCACAGGAAGCGATCGCAGCTTACCGCCAAGCCATCCAAATAGATCCAAACGATGCCGAAGCTTACATAAATTTAGGTTGGATTTTACAGGAACAGGGAAGATTAGACGAGGCGATCGCAGCTTACCGCCAAGCTATTCAACTCAACCTCAAAAAGACCCAAGCGGACAACCATTTCACCGAGAGGATAAGTGCATCCCTCCAAAATATTAGGGTTAATTTATTAATAAAAGAAACCAAGCGGCTCTTAGCTATGCGGAAAAATCCGCAATTTTCCGAAATTCCTGAGCGATTGCCCAGTTTAAAAGATGAACCTTTAGTTTCATTAAAGCGCTCTGTTGTCCGAGTTATTATTAAAAATTCTCCAGAGTTACAGTCGGTTACTGGCTGGGTAGTAAAACGGAAAGGAAACAAAGCTTGGATTGTGACCAAGCGCTTTGTGAAAACGACTGACCCAACTAAGCTCCAGAGTGCTCCTGAAATCGAAGTTGAATTTTATAGTAAACCGACCTCTGGCGAATTCCGCAAGCGGAAACCCGCTAAGATTGCTAAAAATACTGCTGCCTCTGACAAGCTAGATTTAGCTTTACTTGAAGTCACGAACATTCCCAAGGATATTAAGCCTTTAGCCAGATCCTCAGCCTCTGTTCCCCTCAACTCACTTACCCAGATTATTGGATATTCTGACGACACCAATGATGATTGGACAGTTGCAACAGGAAAAGTCCTCAACAAGAGCGAGCGAGAGTTACAAATATCTGCAATTTCACTTATAGTTAATGCTGGCAGTCCCGTATTAGATCGGCAAAATCGCGTTGTTGCCATTGGGGAGGGAAGTCGTTATACCATTAGCATTACTCGATCCCAGAATCAAGAGCCGATTCGACGACCTGCTACTAATACTGCTCTTGCTTTTCCGATCCAATCACTTACAACACAACTGAAAGATTGGGGTATTGATTAGGCAACTGCTGTCCAGTAAAATCGCTAACTCAATCGCTGACTAATAAAGGCAGACTTAACTAATCATCCCCTCATTTTCTGGATCGGTAAACCCAAATTGCCTGAAAATCCGCAACACATAAGTGGGTGACATTTTCCCTGCACCGATATCAATCGGAACAATGCTTTTTCTGCCTTCAATTTCACGCATATACAAACGATGATACCTTTTCTCTTCTCGGTAAAAATGACATCTGTTTTCTTCTTAAATTTTAATTAATGCTTTAGGTTTTAAAGATGGAAGTTTTTTAGGCATAAACTTTCCTTAACTCATAAGTATCTGAGGCGTCGGTATCTTCTAAAGTCAGAAACTCGTGTAATTCATTAATAGAAAGAGGGCTGAGATAAACATCAGACTTTGATTCATAAACTTCGGAAAAGGACTCAATAGCTTGTTTTAGTTTATCAATAGATTGTTCGGGAGTATTCCCTTGTCCCACCCAGCCATTTTCTAAACACAAATAAACCCAATCATCAGCACTTTTTTTGAAAATTACAGTGTATAAATCAATCATATTTTATTGAGAAATTAGTTTTAATGGACTCAGCCAATTTGGAAAACACACTAATAATTTAACACACAGTCGCCGATCGGAGAATTACCACCGCAGAAACACCGGGGCCCCAAAAAGGTATAGAATACTTAGGATGCAGCAATGGATTTACCCACTATGACAGAAGACAAAACATTGACAACCGCTAGCGGAATTCCAGTTGCAGATAACCAGAATTCCTTGACAGCAGGTGAACGCGGGCCTATCCTCATGCAGGATTTTCACCTGATGGAAAAACTTGCTCACTTCAACCGGGAACGCATTCCTGAGCGCGTTGTCCATGCAAAAGGAGCCGCTGCATTTGGCACGTTCACCGTCACCCATGACATTACTCGCTACACCAAAGCTCATATATTCTCAGAAGTTGGCAAAGAAACTCAGGTTCTTCTCCGCTTCTCTACCGTAGGCGGCGAACAAGGTTCAGCGGATGCCGAACGTGACCCCAGAGGTTTTTCGATCAAGTTCTACACCGAAGAAGGCAACTGGGATTTAGTAGGCAATAACACCCCTGTTTTCTTCATCCGCGATCCCCTCAAATTCCCTGATTTAATCCACACCCAAAAGCGCCATCCCCAAACGCATCTCAAAGATGCTGACGCCAAGTGGGATTTCTGGTCGCTGAGTCCAGAAGCTTTGCATCAGGTGACAATTCTGTTTTCCGATCGCGGTACGCCGAAAAACCACCGCCAGATGGACGGTTTTGGCAGCCATACCTTCAGCCTAATCAATGCTCAAGGAGAACGGGTTTGGTGCAAATTCCACTTCAAAACCATGCAAGGTATTGATAATTTCACCGCCGAAGAAGCGACGCAGATAAAAGGCGAAGACCCCGATCATGCGACTCGCGACTTGTTTGAGTCGATCGACCAAGGTAATTATCCCAAGTGGCGGTTTTGCATTCAAGTAATGACCGAGGCCCAAGCCGCAGAGTATCGCGAAAACCCCTTTGACTTGACGAAAGTGTGGAAACACTCAGAGTTTCCGTTAATTGACGTGGGAATTCTTGAACTCAATCGCAATCCACAAAACTTTTTTGCTGAGGTAGAACAGGCGGCATTTTCTCCTTCTAATGTCGTTCCAGGTATTAGCTTCTCTCCAGACAAAGTGCTGCAATCTCGCATCATGTCTTATCCAGATGCTCAACGCTACCGTCTCGGTGCAAACTATCAGCAATTGCCCGTCAATCAACCAAAGTGTCCGGTGATGCACTATCAACGGGATGGCGCAATGGCACCGGGTAACAACGGTGGTAGCGGGCCCAACTACGAACCCAACAGCCACGAGGATGCGCCGAAGCAAAACTGTGTCTATGCTGACCCAGCTTGGGACTTAGGAAATGTCAAAGTCGAGCGCTACGATCACCGTAAGGGAAATGACGATTACACCCAAGCAGGAGACCTCTATCGCTTGATGAAACCCGACGCACAGCAGCGGCTTATCGCTAACATTGTGGAAAGTTTGAGTGCAGCAAAACCGGAGATTCAGATGCGCCAACTCTGCCATTTTTTCCGCGCCGATCCGAATTACGGCCGCCAAGTCGCAGAAGGTTTAGGAATTGCGATCGATCCGTCTATGATGCCCGCTGCAGCTCAACCGGTTGGTATGTAGAACCTACGAACATTCAATAGACATCTGCGATAACTCTCGCTTTTAGCTGACTGCTCGATCCCCCTAAATCCCCCTTAAGAAGGGGGACTTTGAAAAGACTCTTGTCCCCCCCTTATTAAGGGGGGCTAGGGGGGATCGAGCCATAGTCGTCAAACAACATACTGGTACTACGTTTGACGTTAAGTTGACACTAATGGGTACGTACCGTCTCTTTTATATTCCGGTGCAACCGGAATTGATATTAGGGGCGATCGCGATTTTTAGGAATTGTCTCTTGAAAAGGCACAGAACCAAGTAAAATAACTTAAGGAACTGCAATAAAAACCAAGCAAGAGAAACCAAACTATGACATTACCAATTGGCTGTGCCGCTCCTCAATTTACCGCCAAAGACACCAACGGCAAAACCGTCTCGCTCTCCGAATTCGCCGGTAAAACCGTAATCTTGTATTTCTACCCCAAAGATGACACCCCTGGCTGCACCAGACAAGCCCAAAGCTTCAAAGCAGCTTATGAAGAATACAAGGGCAAAGATTTAGTAGTTCTCGGTGTCAGCCGAGACAACGAAGAATCGCACCAAAAGTTCACAGAAAAATACGGTTTGCCTTTTCAGCTATTAGCAGATGTTGATGGCACGATTACTAAAGCTTACGATGTCGAGAAAGGCGATTATGCCAAGCGCGTCACCTTCGTCATCGACGGTACCGGTAAAATCATTCAAGTTTATGAAGGAGAAAATCTGAAAGTTGACTCTCACGCTCAAGATATTCTTGTCACCATAGTTTAGTCGAAATTTAGTCGATCGCACTAACACTCCTGCACGCACCAAACGGCTAAAAACCCGGTTTCTTCCTAGATTGCTCGTTGCTATAAGCAATATTCTCCTAGGAACCGGGTTTTTTTCGTAAGTCCTGACTCAGGAAGTGAGGGGTCAAGGGTACAGGAGGAAGCAACCTACTCGAACTAAATTCTTTCCCTCAAAATCTTGCACCCCAAATCCCCTCAACCAGGCATATATTCGGTTAAGGTGCTTATGGTACGTCTAAAGTTAGATTTGTGGCGCAACTCCCGCCAATAATTAAAAACTTATGCTGTAAAAGGCATTAACCGCCCGTAGGCTGAATCTAGGGGCGATTTTTTCCTGGTTCAGGTCATTGTGTTTGAGAAAATGAGAAGTTATCCTTGCTTTAGCTGAATAATTAAGTAGATAGGGGGATATATAATGACAAACAGCAACCTTATTTTGAGTTACTTAGGCCCACAAGAAATTGAGGTCAATAGAGCCGCTGTCTTAGTTGGCAGTTTTGACAAAAATCTAGTGGTAGCGATTTCAGCAGCAGAAGGCTCAAATGCCCTAAATGTGGGGATAAATCTCTCTAGAGGCATTTGGAACATCAGTTTAGAAAAAGGATTCGATAGCGCAGGAACTCGTACAGTGCAGGTGAGGGCAACTGATAAGACCGGCAAAGTTATCGGCCAACAAACAATTAACATCAAAGTTAATCCTGCTTCTCAGTCACCCGCTCAATTTTTCACCTTAATTACTCTCAGAGATACCGCATTCAAAGCCGGAACACTGCCAGCGAGCAATCTCAACAACCTGCAAAAAGCAGAAATACCAGCAGGTAAAACTTATCAAATTAGCGACTATCAGTTAGAAGACGGACACCTGAATGTTCAACTAAATAATCCAATTAATCCGGTGGGAAAGTCCGGCTTTTTCTACGAAAAACACGTACTTATAACCAAAGGCCCAAAAATCCTCATATTCGATCGCGCCGAGTTGCCCGCCCCGCCGCCTGGAATGCAGTTACTGTGGGTGATAAAAAAGACCTGGTTAAAGCTCAACCCCACAGATTCTGCTACTTTAGGATCAACTCAGAAATTACAATTTAACCCAGGAGAAACTTTCAATATTCTCGGCTACGCTTGCGTGGAAAACCATTTCCGAGTCGCTTTTGCTCGGGCAGTTCCTAACTTAGGAACTTCAGGATTTCTGTACTGGCAGCACGTCCAAATTTTGCGAGACGGCAGGGGAATTGAGTATGATAGAAATGCAGTTACGATGACAATCATCAAAACAACTGTGTTTAAAAAGCGGCCGGTAAATGCGGCTAGCCTGCCACCCCAAGAAAAAATTACCTTGCCGGCGGGAATGATTTACGGGATTGCGGGATTCTCGATCGAACAAAGCCACATAAAAGTCTCGCTGACTGAGAATTTGCCGCAATTTGGCAATACGGGTTTCATTTATCCCGATTTTGTGCAATTCAGCCGCGGTGGCAAATCTTTTAATCCCGCTGTGAATTTAAGTTATCAAGGGCCGTCAGAAGTTTTAGTAAATCAGCCGATCGTCCTTCGGGGTACTTTTGACCGGCAACAAGCAGCAAAAATTGAGGTGATAGCTGAGGATACATTTCCCCTAAGCGTCACGCTAAACCAAGAAGCCAGCACTTGGCAAGTTAATTTGTCTAAAGGATTTAGCATAGCGGGAGCTCGGTGGCTAAGGTTGCGGGCAACTGACAGCAAAGGCAACGTTACTGGTAGCCAAATAATTTACATTGCCGTCAGTTCCGATCCGCTGACTGTCGGACAAGGTTTGACCTTAAAGATACTTTCTGACACTTTGTTTAAGGTAGCGGCGTTTGATTCTTCTCGACTCAACAATCAGCAAAAAATTCTTGTCAAAGCAGGTCAGACTTTCACTGTTAGCAAGTACGGATTTATTGACGGGCATCTCAAGGTGGTTCTGGATTTAGCTATTTCCCCGATCGGCACTTTTGGCTATTTTTACGAACCCGATGTTCAGTTGGCCAAAGGTACGAAAATTCTGAAATTTGACCTTGCCGACGTACCGAATAGCAACGTCAGTGCTCAACTTTTGGTAACTCAAACAACTCAGATTAAAGCTCAACCCGAAGATTCATCGAAACTGCCTGCCGATCAAATTGCTAACCTACTTTTAGGCACCACCTATGCCATCACTGGCTATGCCTGCATTTTGGGGCATTTCCGAGTAACTCTTGCCGAACCTATTCCCGGTTTCGGCAATATCGGGTTTATTTATTGGCAGGACGTTAAAATTAAAAAAGACGGCAAAGAAGTTCCCTTTGACCCCGATGCTTTGACGATGACAATCCTGCAAGCAACTGTGTTTAAAAAACGGCCGGTAGATGCTGCTAGCCTGAGCAGTACCGAGAAAACTACGCTGCCTTTAGGTCGAGTTTACGGCGTGAACAGCTACGGTGCGGAAGCATCTCACCTGAAAGTTTCTTTGACTGAAGAACTGCCGAATTTTGGCAATACAGGTTATGTTTTTTCTAGTTTTGTTCAGTTCAAGCGGGGAAATAAAATTTTCGATCCGGTTCCGAACAATGTGGAATTGAACGTGCCGTATTTTTCGCAGCGGGACAATCCGCGTTTTGATTGGTCTACTTGCAACGTAACTGCGATCGCAATGGTGCTTTATTATTACGGCCTTCGTTCTGAGGGGGGCGGACAGTTGGAGGATGAGTTGTTGCAGTGGTGTTTCGATTATGCCGGTCAGGGTTCTCAAACCGATCACAACGTGCTTTCGGCACTGATTGAGGCCTACGGGTTTAAGACGAGTTTTAGTACGACTCGCACGTGGGCAGAAGTGCGATCGGAATTGCTGAACCGACGGCCAGTAGTTTTAGCGGGAGATTTTACTGCTGCTGGTCACATTATCACTTTAATTGGCTACAATTCTCAGGGTTATATAGTGCAAGATCCTTGGGGAGATGCACTCACCGGTTACAGCGATACTGAGGGGAGAAAGTTGATGTATCCCTACAGTTACGTCAATCAAGTTGCTGGACCAGATGGGAATGTTTGGGCCCATTTTATCTCTCGATAGTCTACTCTAATGTTGGCAATTTGTGAGGCACTACGCCTATTCGTCAGGTGTGCATAACAGCTATTCGTAAGGTACTTAATGCACACCCTACCTAACTTAGGAAATCTTGCGCTTAATTTTGCGTTTTGCTGCGCCAATACCTAAAAAGCTTAATCCTAGTAAAGTACCAAAACACGTAGAAGGTTCGGGTACAGCCTCAAAAGATCCTTGAATAGCGATCGCATCGTTAGCGCACTCGGCAAAAAAGTTAGCAATATAGTTCGCCGAAGGCATTGAGGATTTATTGAAACTGAATCCAATTGTTTGAGAACCTACTGCATTAAATTGAGTGAAATTAAGACCTAGAGCGTTCAAAGTTGCTGGCGTTAAAAAATTTATTTCTCCTACTTTTGTACCCGTAGCTATTGAGTTGAGAATAGTGGAGTTTCCTGTTTGTTGAAAATAGGGGTCTATGGCAGCTAAATCGCCCATTGATGGGGTTCCACCTTGAGATGCAACTACCGTATTGAATTGGTTTAAATTGCTAAACCCAGAGTTAGTTTGGGTGACATTTTTCGCGGTAACATCCCTGTAAACGCCTGTTGTAGCCACGCCGGAGTCATTTCCGGCGGCAAAGCGGATACCAAACAAGTTGCCGTTTGCGTTAGCTGTATTGAAGTTTTGACCGGAAAAATTGAAGAATAAATCGCCGTAGTTGATGTTGCCTCTTTGAGCTAGTGGGTCGGCAGATCCTGCTAAACTTAGATTGGAGTTGATGGCGATGAAAGCTGTATCTGATGTTTCTTTGATGGCGATGCCGTAAAATTCAAATTCCCCGCCGCCGATTTGGGGCCCTGTCACGCCGTCGTTGAAGGAATCGATCGCATAATTCCAGCCGTTAGATAGCGTGGCTGCTGTAGCTTTTTGTTGCTGTATTGCGAAAAGGGCACAGAAAATAGCCACTGAGTAAGTCCAGTGGATGCTGTTTTTAGCAATGGATTTCATAAAATGCTCCCTGGGAATCATTGTTAAATTGTTAAGTCTGCTCGCTCGACTATTTTTAATTTTTAGTAAATCATACCTTCGGGCCGAATTTCTTAAATTTTTGCTACAGATTTGGTCTGGCTACATCCTATCAACTAGATTGGTTAAAATAACCAACTCATGCCAGTACCTAAATAAAAGACTTACGCAGGCACACTATTATAGTGGGGCTGCATAAGCCCTGTAGCTGCAAATAAACCGACTACTGGGTTTGGGGGGTTTAGAACACCAATAAACTGGCTCCTAGTCCAGATATAGGCGGTAGCCGCCTCTACAAGAGCTTATGGTTTTTTCATGCAGAGCGACTTAATTGATTTTTTATTAATTACCAATTAATTTTGACAAGAGGGGGCGTGATGTGGTAGATGCCGAGGCCTAATTCTATTAATAATTCGATTGTTTGATTAATAATTTTCATAAATTGTATTTCATCCCCAGCCCTGTTCAATAATTATAACTATGTTGGTTGGGATGACTTCATTCCTCAAACTTTTCAAATGCCGATCGCGCACAACAATTTTACTAATTTTACCCTAAGCGTTCAACCCAACAGGCTCTTAATTGAGCGTCAAAACTGTGAATCACCACTTTTTCTGTAAGTGTCGGCCAAAGCGAGAATTGGAGAATCAAAAAAAATCATACGGCAAGAACGATCGCACGTTTTTAGAACACCCAAGAAACTTCCTGCCCTACATCCGCAGCAGGCATCGTGGGTTCCTTCTAACTCGCGCGGTGGTTTCTGCACTCTTATGCGCTGCATAAATCAATCAAATTTTTAAATGCTGTTAATATGTCGCCGACAGTTCGTTGACTATCTTGACTCTTCCCTT
This sequence comes from Microcoleus sp. S13_B4, assembly GCF_036700885.1. Taxonomy (NCBI): domain Bacteria; kingdom Bacillati; phylum Cyanobacteriota; class Cyanophyceae; order Oscillatoriales; family Microcoleaceae; genus Microcoleus; species Microcoleus sp. S13_B4. The sequence continues at coordinate 35,291 of NZ_JAUBPU010000048.1, read as the reverse complement.
GATCACAGAACGCAGCAGGCGGTTGATCGAATGTCTCTGTTCCTCGTCGAGAGAGTCGTCCAAAACAGCGGCCATCAAACCGTAGCGATCGGCTAAAGTTAAACTGCCCGTATCGGTAACAGAGGCAAGCATTTCGGAAATAGCGCCGGGGATAAGTTGAACTAAAAGCATGACACGTTCCCTGAATTCGATACTCGTATCATCTCTCGTTCTCCGAAAATTAATAGTGACGCTGGCATAGCACATAACGTGATGTTTTGAGGCAAATTGTGTGACAGCGACCGCTCTAATGTTGTGACGATCTCGTTTTAAGTCTGCGATCGCACTCACAACATTAATCTTAGATATTCCAATTTCCCCCTCTTGCGTCCTAAATCTAAAGATTTAGAGAGATTTTTCGGTTTTGGGGGTGTCTTTACCCATTACCCATGTATAAAACGCATCAGGTCTATGCGAAATATTCATAAAACTCAATATTTTGTAAAAATAGCTACGAATATTTACAATCGTGGGCTTTACATTAGCTCATAACCAAGGTGCATCGAAACGTAGCGATCGACCGAATCATCGGTAGCAACTATAACTATAAATAGTTTGGCGACGTTCGAGCCAGCGCCCTGTCAAGCTCAAGTTTACAGAAGACCAACCATGCTTAAAAGAAATTCCATCTAGTAACTAAATATACAGTTTTAAATCCATACAGTCACTAAGGTTAGCAGGAAACACACACTTTATGCTCCAAGTCAATACCTCCCCACACCAGCCAGCAGCGAGGGTAAACCGATGACCCAAACAGTAGAACCCAAAGCCCAAGCGAGCCTGAATAAGTTTGAAAAACTCAAAGCCGAAAAAGATGGCTTAGCATTAAAAGCCGAACTCGACCACTTCGCCGCGATCGGCTGGGAAGCAATGGACGAAACCGATCGCGAGCACCGCCTCAAATGGCTCGGCATCTTCTTTCGGCCAGTCACTCCCGGCAAATTCATGATGCGGCTGCGCTTGCCCAATGGCATCATCACTAGCAATCAAACCAGAACGCTAGGAGAAATTGTACAGCGCTACGGGGACGATGGCAGCGCCGACATCACCACCAGACAAAACCTGCAATTGCGGGGAATTCGCATCGAAGACTTGCCCGACATCTTCCGCCGCCTCAAAGAAGCGGGCATGACCAGCATCCAGTCTGGTATGGACAACGTGCGTAACATCACGGGTTCCCCAGTCGCAGGGCTCGACGCCGACGAACTGATAGATACGCGGGAACTGGCGAACCAAGTCCAAGATTTGATTACGAACAGCGGCGAAGGCAACCCCGCGTTTTCAAATTTGCCACGAAAGTTTAATATTGCGATCGCAGGCTGTCGCGACAACTCAGTCCACGCAGAAATCAACGACATCGCCTTCGTACCCGCTTACAAAGACGGCAACATCGGCTTTAACGTTTTAGTCGGCGGCTTCTTCTCCGCCAAACGCTGCGAAGCTGCAATTCCTCTCAACGCATGGGCAAGTCCCACCGATGTTGTAGATTTGTGCAAAGCAATTTTAACTGTGTTTCGCGATCAAGGCCCGAGAGCAAACCGCCAAAAATCCCGGCTGATGTGGCTGATTGACGAACTCGGAATCGAACAATTCCGAGCCGCAGTCGAACAAGAATTAGGTCGCACTTTGCCCGCCGCCGCGCCCAAAGATGAAATCACCTGGGACAAACGCGACCACATCGGCATCTACCCCCAAAAACAATCAGGGCTCAACTATGTAGGGCTGCACGTTCCCGTCGGACGGCTGCAGGCATCGGATTTATTCGATTTTGCCAGAATCGCCGAGGTTTACGGCAGCGGCGAGATCAGGCTCACTGTCGAAGAAAACGTGATTATTCCTAACGTTCCCGATTCGCGGATTGAATCGCTGGTCAAAGAACCGCTGTTGCAGCGTTTTTCCATCGACCCCGCACCGCTGACGCGAGCCTTGGTTTCCTGCACCGGCGCTAAGTTTTGCAACTTCGCCCTCATCGAAACCAAAAGCCGATCCGTGGCAATGATTGAGGAACTCGAAGCCGAACTGTCAGTTCCCAAACCGGTCAGAATTCACTGGACGGGTTGCCCCAATTCCTGCGGTCAACCCCAGGTAGCAGACATCGGTTTGATGGGAACAAAAGTTCGCAAGAACGGCAAAACCCTCGAAGGTGTAGACATTTACATGGGAGGCACAGTCGGCAAAGACGCTCATTTGGGTACTTGCGTCCAAAAAAGCATCCCTTGCGAAGACCTCAAACCAGTGCTGCGCCAACTGTTAGTCGATAACTTCGGGGCTGTTCCCAATCAATCTCAAGAAGATGTAGTTTCGCTGAACCGGCAACTGCAACTGACCGTTGACAGGGACGAAACGGCAGTCCCGGCGGCAGCCAAACCTCAGACATCTACCGTCATTTTCGCTCGATCGGGCAAAGAAGTCGCTTGCAGCGAAGATGAGTTCATTCTCGATGTTGCCGAACGGGCCGGAGTCGAACTTGACAGCAATTGCCGGTCGGGAAGCTGTGGCACTTGCCAGCAGAAACTCCTAGAAGGCCAAACAGTCTACGACAGCCAACCCGACGCGGCCCGAGACTTAGAACCAGGGTTCATTTTAACTTGCAGCGCGCGGGCGATCGGCAAAGTGTCGATCGACGCCTAATCTCACAATGTGAGATACGATGCCAAGGTCGCGAATCAATCTCACATCTCACATTTCCAAGATCTCAAAGTACAACAACAATTCAAGACAAATGAGCAACCTTTCTAGAAGAAAATTCATCATCACCGCCGGAGCAACAGCAGCCGGCACCCTCCTAGCCCACGGTTGCAGTTCCGGTTCGACCACATCTAGCGCAACTCCCAGCGGTGCCACACCCAGCGCCACCCCAGCAGTCAACATCAACCCTGCTGACGCCCCAGAAGTTACCGCAGCCAAACTCGGATTCATCGCCCTCACCGACTCAGCACCCTTAATCATCGCCCAAGAAAAAGGGTTATTTGCCAAGTACGGCATGAAAGACGTACAAGTTACCAAACAAGCATCTTGGCCAGTTACTCGCGACAACTTAGAACTCGGTTCGGAAAAAGGCGGTATTGACGGCGCCCACATCTTATCCCCGATGCCTTACCAAATGACATTAGGCACTATTACCAAAGGCAATCAGCCAGTGCCGATGAACATTGTTGCCCGGTTAAATACTAACGGTCAAGCAATTTCCCTCAGCAAAAAATACCTAGATTTAAAAGTAGGTACTGACAGCAAACCTCTCAAAGAAGCCCTCGCCAATCAAAAAATTGCTATAACTTTTCCCGGCGGCACCCACGACTTGTGGATGCGCTACTGGCTAGCAGCCGGCGGTATTAATCCAGATACAGATGTTTCCGTGATTCCCATACCGCCGCCCCAAATGGTAGCGAACATGAAATCTGGCAGCATGGAAGCCTTTTGCGTAGGCGAACCTTGGAATGCTCAGCTAGTTACTCAAAAGGTAGGATACACCGCCTTAGTAACCGGAGAACTTTGGAAAGACCACCCAGAAAAAGCTTTCGCTTTAAGAGGAGATTGGGTTGCAAAAAATCCTAAAGCTGCTAAAGCAATAACAATGGCCATACTGGAAGCCCAGCAGTGGTGCGACAAGGCAGAAAATCACGATGAGATGTGTCAAATCATCTCTCAAGATAAGTGGTTAAAAGTTCCAGTAGCAGATATTATCGGTCGCTCTAAGGGTCAAATTGACTACGGTACCGGCCGCATTGAAGCTGCCAGCCCAGTGGCGATGAAATTCTGGGCTGATAATGCTTCTTATCCCTACAAGAGCCATGATACTTGGTTCTTAACTGAAAATATCCGTTGGGGTTATATGCCGGCAACTACCGACATCAAAGCCACGGTTGATAAAGTTAACCGCGAAGATATTTGGAAAGCAGCAGCGACAGCACTTGGCGTTCCCGCAGCCCAAATTCCTACTACTACTTCTCGCGGTGTTGAAACCTTCTTTGACGGCGTAAAGTTTGACCCAGAAAAACCACAAGAATATCTGAAGGGTCTGGCAATCAAAAAAGCATAATTAGTGAAGAGTTGACAGTTTACTGTTGACAGTTGACAAATTTTAAAAGTGAGTGGAGTTGGGTTTTCTAACTCAACCCACCCCAGACACGGTGAACCCTTCAAAGTATCTACAAATAATCCATTATTCACAATAGTACACACACAAAAATGGCAACAAACCTCGCTGTTACTAAAAGCAAAAATCCAGTAAATTTCGTTCTGGATCATGTTCAAAAAAACCGCCGAAAAATCATCCGCCCGCTAGTTGCGATCACAGTTCTACTGATAATATGGCAAATCCTCTGCCACGACGCCTCATCCACCTTGCCGGGGCCAATCAAAGCTGTCCAAGAAAGCTGGAATCTGATTATTAATCCTTTCTTCGACAACGGCGGTACAGACAAAGGCTTGTTCTGGCAAATTTTGGCTAGCTTGCAGCGGGTGGCGATCGGCTTTACTTTGGCAGCAGTTCTCGGCATCAGTTTAGGCATTTTGATCGGCACAAACTCCTTAATGTTCGATGCTTTAGACCCGCTGTTTCAAGTATTCAGAACTATCCCGCCCCTGGCTTGGCTGCCGATCGCCCTGGCAGTATTTCAACAGTTCAATCCCTTTGAAGGCATGGGGGTAAAAGCTAACGAAGTATCAGCACTCTTCGTCATCTTAATTACAGCAATTTGGCCGATTTTAATTAATACCACAGTAGGCGTTCAACAAATACCTCAAGACTACAGAAACGTCGCCCGCGTTTTGCGCCTACCTAACCAAAAATACTTCTGGAAAATCCTGCTGCCCTCTTCAGTTCCTTACATCTTCACTGGCTTGAGAATCGGCATCGGTTTGTCTTGGCTGGCGATCGTAGCTGCGGAAATGTTAGTCGGCGGCGTCGGCATCGGGTTCTTCATCTGGGACGCTTACAACAGTTCTAGACTCAGCGCAGTGATTCTAGCAGTGCTTTATGTAGGAATTGTCGGTTTAATTTTAGACAGAATCGTTGGTTTCATCGCTTCCAAAGTTGTTCCCGAAGAACAGAAATAGGATTTGGCAATGGGGAATGGGGAATGGGAAAGGGGTGATTAGTGGTTAGTTATTAGGAAGCGGGAATAATTATATATGCCCAATACCCAATGCCCAATGCCCAATTTCCCATTAATAATTAGCATCTAGAAATTACAAACTAACCTAAAATTACCATGTCAGTATTTGTTGAAGTAGACCACGTTGACCGCGTATTTAACTTGCCGAATGGAGAGCAATACATCGCTCTTAAAAATATCGAACTGAAAATTAAAAAGGGAGAATTCATCACCTTAATCGGACACTCGGGCTGCGGCAAATCTACGCTGCTAAATATCATTGCCGGTCTCGACAAAGCAAGTCAGGGCGGGATTACTTTAGAAGGACGCGAAGTCCGCGATCCCGGCCCCGACAGAATGGTGGTATTTCAAAATTACTCGCTGCTACCTTGGCTGACGGTGCGCGAAAATATTGCCCTAGCAGTAGAGGAAATTTACAGCGGTAACTCTAAAGAAGATCGCGAGTTGGTGATCGAACACCACATTAAATTAGTCGGACTCGGACACGCCGCGGACAAACGCCCGGGCGAAATTTCTGGCGGGATGAAACAAAGAGTTGCGATCGCCCGCGCCCTGGCGATTCGCCCGAAATTGCTGCTGCTAGACGAACCCTTCGGAGCCCTCGACGCTTTAACTCGGGGCGGTTTGCAAGAACAGTTGATGAAAATTTGCGAGGAAAGCAAAGTCACCAGCGTGATGGTAACTCACGACGTTGACGAGGCTTTATTGCTGAGCGATCGCATTGTGATGCTCACCAACGGCCCGGAAGCGCAAATCGGGCAAATCCTCGAAGTGAACATTCCCCGCCCCCGCAAGCGCATGGAAGTGGTCAACCATCCGAGTTACTACGCGCTGCGTAACGAAATGGTTTACTTCCTCAACCAGCAAAAGCGGGTAAAACAGCGCAGGGCCAAACAACAACCGCCTGTCATCGCCCGCAACGGCTTGGAAAAAATCAACCTCGACATCGGCTTTATTCCCCTCACCGACTGCGCCCCGTTAGTGGTAGCTAAAGAAAAAGGATTTTTCAAAGCCCACGGCTTGGAAGAAGTTACTCTCAGTCGCGAACCGGGCTGGAAAGCGATCGCCCAGGGAGTCGCCGAAGGACGGCTGGACGCGGCGCAAATGGTCGCAGGAATGCCGATCGCCATGCTGTTGGGCCTGGACGGTGAAGCCCCTGTACCCGTCTGTAGCGCCCTCACGCTGTCCCGCAACGGCAATTCCATTGTTTTCAGCAAGGATCTTTACAGACAAGGCATTCGGACATTAGAGGATTTCAAAGCTGCGATCGCCAAGAGTCCCGATAAAGCCCACACCTTGGGCATGGTACACTCCGCCTCCATGCACAATCTGCTGTTCCGCTACTGGCTGGCCGCCGGTGGCATCGATCCCGACCTCGACGTGGGCTTGACCGTGATTCCGCCCCCGCAGATGGTATCGAATTTAAAAGCAGGCAACATTGACGGCTACTGCTCAGGCGACCCCTGGAACTCCCACGCCGTCAACAGCGGTACGGGTTTTGTTATGGCCCGTTCCCTGGATATTCTGCCCGGGCACATCGAAAAAGTTCTCGGTGTTACCGAAGATTGGGCTCAGAAATATCCTCAAACCCACCTCGCCCTCGTCAAAGCGCTTTTGGAAGCCTGCGACTACTGCGACGATCGCCGCAACCGTGAAGAAGTCCTAGCATTGATTAGCCAAGAACAATACATCGGCGCCGATCCCAAAGACATCCGTCCGGGGTTCCTCGACCCGTACAACTCCGGTACGGAGGCAGAACCAGAAATGCTGTACAACTTCAACCAGTTCTATGTTGACAAAACCAATTGTCCAGACCGCCTAGAAATGGTGTGGGTGATGGCGCAGATGGCTCGCTGGGGGCTGATTCCGTTCCCGAAAAACTGGGTGGAAGTGGTCGATCGAGTTTTGCGGCCCGATGTTTTCGGTCAAGCTGTGCGCGAATTGGGTTTGCCGGATATCGCCAGAGATCGCCGGACGATCGAGCTATTTGACGGCACTGTGTTTAATCTAGACGACCCGATCCAGTATCTTCACAATGTCAAAATCAAGCGCGCCGTCCGCATCGAAGAAATCTTAATTGAACAAATAGGCAGTCAGTGTTCGATCAAACTGCCAGCCTAACCAGCAAATAGGAAGAGGGAATCAGGAGCAAGAAATCAGGAAACAAGACTCCATATTTCCCGCTTCCTAACTCCGTAATTTAAAATTATCAATCCAAAGTTGTCATGTCTAATTCCCAAACCCAGAATCCAAATCCTGAAAATATGCAAACTATCAAAACTCCCCAAACAACCAAAATTCAAACGCCCAAGCAAGACTTTCTTACTATTAAAGACGTATCGAAAGTCTACGCAACTCCTAAAGGCCCTTACGTCGTTCTCGACGGTGTAAACCTGACTATTAATGAAGGCGAATTTATTTGTTTGATCGGTCACTCGGGCTGCGGCAAATCAACTTTGCTGAATATGATCGCGGGATTCAACGGTCCGACAAACGGAGAAGTGGCTTTGGAAGGTTCGCAGATTACTGAACCAGGCCCGGACAGAATGGTGGTATTTCAAAACTACTCGCTGCTACCGTGGCTGACTGCTACTGAAAATATTCACCTCGGCGTTGAAAATGTTTACCCGGAAAAGTCCGCAGACGAACACAATACGATCGTCAAGGAACACTTGGAATTAGTCGGGCTGACCGAAGCTTGTAACAAAAGACCGGGCCAATTGTCCGGGGGGATGAAACAGCGGGTGGCGATCGCCCGAGCTCTGGCAACTCGTCCCAAACTGTTGATTTTGGACGAACCTTTCGGAGCTCTAGACCCGATTACCCGAGAAGAGTTGCAGGAAGAATTGCTGAAAATTTGGCGGAAGGAAAAAATTACCGTCATTATGATTACTCACGATATTGATGAGGCTTTGTTTTTGGCCGATCGCATCGTGATGATGACCAACGGACCAGCAGCTTCCATCGGCGAAGATATGCACGTTCCGTTCAGCCGTCCCCGCAACCGGGCGCGGATTATGGAAGACCCGAAATACTACGAACTGCGTAACTTTGCTTTGGAGTTCCTGTTTTCTCGGTACGCCCACCACGAAGAGGATGAAGCAACGGACTCGGAGACAGAAGCCGTCGCGCTACCGATGCCATTACCTGCTAGCAAAAAGCCTGTGGTTGCTGACAGGCCGATGCCACCTGTGTCCTTTATGCCTCACGCTGCGGAATTTCCTGAAGCCTCGCCGATCAAAGGCGGCATCCTGGCAGCCTCGTGGTTAGTAGCAATGGTTACTTTAGCAGCAGTCAATATGTCTGGTGTTTCCAGCCAGCTAAAGCAAGCGAAACTAGGAGAAACTGCACCGCAGGCGACGACTGCGGCGACGGTTGTGAGTTCACCCCCCAGCCCGCAAATCGCAGCAAGTTCGATCGCACCGAATGCTAGCCCTGCACCCAGCCCTGCACCCATCGCTGCTGCTGCAAGTCCTGCACCCATCGCTGCTGCCGCGACGGCTGCCTCGCCTGCTGCTGCAAGTCCTGCACCCATCGCTGCTGCCGCGACGGCTGCCTCACCTGCTGCCACTAACACCGCCGCCGCGCCCAATGCAGCAACCAGTGCCACATCAGAGATTTCTGACCAAGCTGAACTCGATGCGATCGGGCAGAAGTTGTATGCACAAATCGACCAAAAGTGGAGAACAATTCCAACGTTTACCGAAAGCTTGACTTATCGGGTCAAAGTAAAACAAAACGGCGATATCCTACAGTTCGAGCCCACAAATAAAGCAGCTAAAGATTTCGTCAAAGAAACTCCTCTGCCGGTTTTGCAAACTCCTGCAGGTGCCACAGCAGGCGCTGAAAAAACTGCTGATTTCCAAGTAACTTTTAGCCCCACCAACAATGGCGTATTTGAAGTAAAATCAGGGAAGTAGGCGACATAATCCTCCCGCCCTAAATCTCACATTGCTATCAACAACTAGGTCAAAAGTAGTACCTGGGCGCTGTTTGAACTCGGCAAAAGTTCCTCCTATCCCCCATTCTTGGGGTGACAAGAGTTAGGTTGGAATTTCCTATGTTTGAGTGAGATTTAGTAGCAGTCAGAAGCTGACTACAAGCGAGAGCGAGCGCGAGTTTTACTAAGAGAGCGGGTAATTTTAAATCAGGGTATTGTCCGTTTCTGGGAAGCATTTTTGCGGTAATTTAGTAAGGATTGACAGGTTATTTGCAGGAGCCTTCAGTTCCGACTATAATAATGAATTACCACTTACCCATTAGCTTTCAAAAATTAGCATCTAAAATCACCAGATGGAAACTATAAAAACTCTTTGCCCTTACTGCGGTGTAGGTTGCGGTCTTGAAGTTGTAGCCGACAAAAAACAAAGTTGGAAAGTGCGGGGCGATCGCAATCACCCATCGAGTCAGGGCATGGTTTGTATTAAGGGAGCAACCGTAGCAGAGTCGATTCGGAGCGATCGGCTAATGTATCCGATGATGCGAGATACTCTCGACCAACCGTTCCGCCGCGCTAGCTGGGACGAAGCTCTAGATGCAATTGTTAACCGCATCCAAACAATTCGCAGCACCAGCGGCCCCGATGCTTTGTGCGTTTACGGTTCGGGTCAGTTCGTTACAGAAGATTATTATATTGCCCAGAAACTACTGAAAGGTTGTCTGGGTACTAATAATTTTGATGCTAATTCTCGCTTGTGTATGTCTTCAGCAGTCTCTGGATACGTTCAAAGCTTTGGCTCGGACGGGCCGCCTTGCTGTTACGACGATTTAGAATTAACAGATTGCGCTTTTATTATTGGCAGCAATACAGCGGAATGCCATCCGATCGTATTTAATCGATTAGCAAAATACCACAAAAAGCACCCCCATGTTAAGATGATTGTGGTAGATCCAAGGCGAACTCCGACTGCTGAAGCGGCGGATTTGCACTTAGCAATTAAACCGGGTACGGATATAGATTTGCTTAACGGAATTGCCTATTTGCTGTTACGCAGGCAAGCAATAGATTCTGAGTTTATTCAAGAATGCACGGAGAATTTTTCAGCTTTTGCTGAGGTTATTAGCAGCTACACGCCGGAGTTTGTAGCCTCGCGCTGTGGCATTACTGTCAGCGAGTTAGAAACGGCGGCAAACTACTGGGAACAGTCGCAGCGCGTTTTGTCGCTGTGGTCGATGGGGATGAATCAGTCGTCGGAAGGCACGGCAAAGGTGCGATCGCTGATTAATTTGCACTTGATGACCGGTCAAATCGGCAAACCGGGATGTGGCCCGTTTTCCCTCACCGGCCAGCCAAACGCCATGGGAGGGCGGGAAGCCGGAGGACTGTCTCACTTGCTCCCAGGCTACCGATTTGTGAAAAATGCCCAACACAGAACCCAAGTGGAGGAGTTTTGGGGAATCGCACCGGGAAGCATTTCCCCGAATCCGGGCCGCACAGCTTGGGAGATGATTACCGGTTTGGAAACTGGTGAAGTCGAGTTGCTGTGGATTGCAGCTACCAATCCGGTGGTGAGTATGCCGGATTTGGAACGCACTAAAGCCGCTTTGCTGCGATCGCCCTTTACTATTTATCAAGAAGCTTACTATCCCACTGAAACCTCCGCCTACGCTCACATCCTGCTGCCGGCAACGCAGTGGAGCGAAAAAACCGGAGTAATGACGAATTCCGAACGCCGCGTTACCTTTTGTCCCGGTTTCGACACTCCCTCCGGGGAAGCCCGCGACGACTGGAGCATTTTCGCTGAAGTCGGCCGCCGATTGGGTTTTGCTGAACACTTTGCTTTCGAGAACAGTGCCGAGGTTTTTACAGAGTACGCGCAGTTGACGCGGGGCCAGCCTTGCGACATGACCGGTCTGAGCCACGAATACATCCGCCAAAAAGGGCCACAGCAGTGGCCTTGTCGCGAAAACGAGCCTGTCCATCCAGCCCAAGAAGCGAAACGGCTGTATACTGACAGGCGTTTTCACACTCCTGACGCGCGGGCGAGATTTGCGGCATATCACTCCCGGGGACTGGCAGAACCTCCCGATCCCAATTATCCGTTTGTGTTGACGACAGGGAGAGTTTACGGACACTGGCACACGATGACGCGGACGGGTAGAACAGAAAAAATTAATCAATTGCACCCCGATCCGTTTTTGGAAATTCACCCCCGCGATGCTGCCAAATTGCAGATTAAGGAGGGGGATTTGCTGGAAGTTCGATCGCGCCGCGGCAAGGCGCAGTTTCCAGCAAAAGTCACAAAGGCGATCGCCCCAGGTACGCTATTTGTACCCATGCACTGGGGTTCTCTGTGGGCTGAAGGTGCTGAAGCCAATGCCATGACTCATGCTGCAAGCTGTCCAGATTCCAAACAGCCCGAGTTAAAAGCTTGTGCAGTGCAGTTGGTGCTGGTTGGGCCAGAAACTGCGACGGAAGTTGTCGCAGAAGTTGCTGCGGAAGTTGGGGAATTTAATTGGGCAAAATCCACCCTCGCCGTCACTTCTTGAGCTGGCGTCCAACTACGGGATGTTACAAATCACTGAAGAACGAGCGGGAAGCCCCGGGCGATCGACCTGGGGAGGACGTGGTGGACGTTCGGCGATACGTTCGGGTAGCGCTCAGTCAATCGCGCTCAGTCGAAGATTGAAGATTTACTACACACATGAATCTGGGTTCTTGAACAAGAGTCTAAAATTTTGCACTCTTCCCGACAGCCGTCCGGGGCTTGTATCCGTTTTTTAGGGTAACAACCTCTCTCGATCAAGCAATTTTGAACCCGGACATACCCTACACATAAATCTTAAATCTCAACTCCCAGATCTAAAACCTAAAATCGTTATGCGCTTACGCAGCCTACAGCCTGCGTTTCCCCGGCAGAGCCCGGGAACAAGGAAAACTAAATTTATTTATTCTGAGTTTTTCCTTCTAGATTGGGGGTTTTTGCTTCGGCTGAATGCCTTATGGCCAAAGGCTTGTGCTTTGTTTTTAATTAATCGAGTCAGACAATTGCCGTTTGCACCTCAAGGTGCTATAATCGTTTTACAAGGCTTTATTTTCGGCAGTGCAGTTCGTTCGATCGGCGTTCCTCCGGATTTAAATCTCTACACACTCTGATTCTGGAGAATGTTCAATGTCAATCTATGTCGGCAATTTATCCTACGAAGTAACGCAGGAGCACCTCAACCAAACTTTTGGAGAGTACGGAACAGTAAAGCGCGTTCAGTTGCCTGCTGACCGGGAAACAGGTCGGATGCGCGGCTTCGCTTTTGTAGAAATGTCTACTGAAGCAGAAGAAGCTGCAGCCATTGAGGCTCTTGACGGTGCTGAGTGGATGGGTCGCGACCTCAAGGTCAATAAGGCAAAACCCCGCGAAGAACGTCCTAGTGGCGGCGGTAACTGGGGTAACAACGATCGCGGTGGCAATTCTCGTCGCTACTAAACCACCCGAGCTAAATTTTTAGCTAGCTTGTATATTGCGTCGGAGCAAGCTGGGAGTAAACAATCATTCTCTGTTGAGAATAGATAGTTAGTTCAGTGATTGCACCTCGCCTTAAAAGCCTCAAAATATTGCTAGACAATATTTTGAGGCTTTTTTATGGCAAAAATTATTAATCAGGAGTTCGATCGCGTGCGATCGATTCCTAGCTGACACGAAAAATTATAAAATATAACAGGCCCAGAGAGTCACCTTCCCCAGCAACCTGTCGCCGCCGCGAAACCAGGCCATCCCAGAGTTGGGCGCTTGCAAAGTGTACCGAACAATGACAGAATCATCAAGAAAGATGACTAAATCACGGGTATGCTGAAAAAAATATTTAGGCAAATTTCTAAGTTAGGGAATGAGGAAAATTTTCTGCATTTTACAGAAAGTGTAGAGGTAATAATATCGAAAATTTTATCACTGGCGATGATTTTGGTAATTATCGTCAGCGTTTGCGATTTGCTGATTTTTTTAGCAAAAGACTTGGTAAACCACACTGATAATTTGTTAAAAGACACGTTATTTGTCATATTTGGGTTATTTTTAAATGTTTTAATTGCTCTGGAAATCTTGGAAAATATTACAGCTTATCTGAAAAAGCACATAATTCAAGTAGAGCTAGTTATTGTAACTTCTTTGATAGCAGTATCTCGAAAAATCATCATTCTTGACCTGGAAAAGAAAACCGCAGCCGACTTGATTGGTTTGGCGATTGCAATTTTTGCGCTTTCCATCAGTTACTTGATAGTGCGGTACACAAATAAAGGAAATAATTAATATTGGGAAATGGGGAATTGGGGATTGGAAATTGTTAATAACTAATATCATGTCCGGTCGCTCGACCGGACATGATATTATTCCAACAAACCAGGAGGAGGCACAATTTCAATTCGGCCTTGTTCTAAGTCAACAACTGGCACAATCTCTTCCACAAAAGGAATCAAAATTTTTGTGGATTTAGGCTCTTTAGCGCGAATTTTCCGTGGTTTGCGGGTATTTCTGGGGTCAGCGTTGGCTTTGGGAGTTTCAGGCTGTTTTGGTTTTTCTAATTCTGCAACGACAGTTTCCGGCGGCGTTAGATTCGTTTCTACTTCTAAAAGGTCGTTACCTGCGGGAATAATATCACTTACCTTGCCTAGGATTTCCCCGGTTAACTGGTTAAAAACTTCCATACCGATCAAATCTTGGACGTAAAACTCATCACCTTCCAGGTAAGGTCGATCGGTCTTTTCAACAAACAACTTACAGCCCCGCAGCGCCTCAGCACTATCGCGGTCTTCCACACCCTCTACCTCTACAGCATACAGCCCTTTGCCCGGAATGTAGCGACCGCCCAAAAACTCGATCGGTTCCGGTTCACTTTTGTTAGGGCGCAGAATCCACCGCTTCCCCGGTTCGATAAACCTTTCCGGGAAATCCGAATCGGGATAGACTCGCACTTCCCCGTCCAAACCTTGAGCTGCTACAATTTTACCGATTTCTATCCATTCAGACATACATTATATCACTCAAATTGCTAGTAATTGATAATGGAAATTTGGTGTTTGAAATGGAGAATTGGGGAGTGGCAACTGAAAAATGTTGAATTATTTTTATTCCTTCTTCCCTCTTCCCTTCTCCCTCTTCCTTCTTCCTTCTTCCTTCTTCCTTCTTCCTTCTTTACACCAATCCAGTTCTCAGCGCTACAACTGCTGCTTGCACGCGGTCATCCACTGCCAACTTATTCATAATACCGCGAACGTGAGTTTTAATAGTATTTGGGCTCAAGTAAAGCGCCGCTGCTATCTCGGGATTGCTGTTACCTTCCACCATTAATTTTAACACCTCCAATTCCCGCTGTGACAACTGACCAAAAGTAGTTGTAGAGGCAGGTATTGGGGGCTTGAGGTGTTCTATGACAGTCCGGGCAATTTGGGGGTCAAGGTATGTAGCGCCCTCTGCTGCGGCTGCAATCGCTGCTAACAGCCTGTCTACGGAAGCACCTTTAATGCAATAAGCATCAGCACCGCTAGAAAGGGCCGCAATAATTTCAGTTTCTGCCGTGTGAGAAGTTAACATTACTACTCGAACTTCTGGCAGTTGTGCTTTAATTTGCTGCGTCGCTGCTATGCCGTCCAGCCGCGGCAAACCGATATCCATTACAATAATATCAGGTTTTAGTTTCAGTGCTGCTGCTACGCCTAAATAGCCGTCTTCTGCTTGTCCTACTATTTCTATTTCTGGGGAATCGGCTAAAACTTGCTCTAATCCCAGTTGCATCATCGGGTCATCTTCAACAATTAAAATTCTCATAATACGAAGGAAGTTCGGCAACGGATTGTGTAACGGAGGTAACGGATGTCAGGAAAAAGGAAGATTACTTAGTTGTTAATATTTTACATGAACTTATACTGAACCAATAACAAATAACTAATGACTAATTTTTAAAACTTCAACGAATTCGCCCGGTTCAATCCCGGTGTCCGCTGGTGGCAAAACTGCTAAACCACTTGTATTGGCGAGGTTAATTAAATTCGCTGAATTTTGGCTGCCAGTAGCAGGTTCAAATTCCCACACGCCCGCAACTAAATGTAGTTTACCCCAAACATAAGTTTCGCGCTTGCCTGGGGAAGGCAATTCAGCATTACACCTAGCTTTGACAAACTCCGGCCCCCAAGCATCCGGGGCAAGCCCAGACATCTTTCTCAAAGCAGGTACCACGAACCGCCAACAGCAGACTAAAGCAGAAACCGGATTTCCGGGCAAACCAAAATAGAGACAATCCGAACTCCAACTCGGCGAATCCTGATTTTTTTCACCTCGTTTAAACCCAGCAACTGTTAAAGGTTTTCCCGGCTTAATCGCCACAGAACTAACGTGAACTTTTCCTCCCAAATCCCCCAAAATTTTTTCAATATAATCGTAGTCTCCTACCGAGACACCGCCCGTAGAAAGCACCACATCCGCCGTAGCAACAGCCCGGGATATCGCCTTTTTTAACGCCTCTTCATTATCAGGAACAATGCCAAATCGAATCGGATCAAATCCCATTTGTGCCAACAAAACTGTCAAAGCATACTGATTCGAGTCTACCAGTTTCCCGGGTGCCAAAGGTTCGTCTGGCGAGACCAATTCGTCACCCGTAGAAAAAATTGCCACCCGCAGCCGCCGATAAACCGGAACTTGAATACACTGGGCAGTTGCTAACACCGCAATTTCAGGGGCATTGATAACTGTACCGGGAGTTAGCAAAGTTGTTCCTGCTTGATAAAAAGCGCCTTTGTGCCTGACAAATGCTTGCGGTTTTTCAGGAGAAACTAAGATAAAAATACGATCGCCCTCACGCCTTGTTTCTTCCTGCATTACCACCGTATCAGCACCCGCAGGCATCACCCCACCCGTAAAAATCCGCGCCGCTTGCCCCGAGTGGACGGTATTTTGAGGCTGATATCCGGCTGGAATTTCTTCAACGATATCAAGTGCGATCGGTTTGTCGGCGTTACAGTTTTCGACATCCGCAAACCGCACCGCGTACCCATCCATTGCTGAATTGTCCCAATAAGGAAAATCCAGGGAACCAGTGACGGCTGTCGCCAAAATGCGCCCCGATGCTGCCAGCAAGTCTACAGTTTCTACATCCCGCTGACTGTCGAGAGGTTGCGCCAAATTTAGAACGATCGATTCTGCTTCTTTCACTGACAGCATCACTGTCTCCTTGTTTTGATAACACTCCTGATTAAGTTTAGCAAAATATCCAGAGATATTGGTGATATAATTTTTTTGTAGTGTGGCAGTAAACCTAATTTTTGGTATTAATTGCTTATGACTATTTCTCGGTTGGTTGTCCGACTAAATTGTTTATCCTTCTTCCTAGTGGCGCTGCTGATAATTTTTACTCAACTTTCCGGCTTAAAAGTCAGCGATTTATTCTTTCACCCTTATTTTTCCCCCAATCCCAATGTCGCCTTGTTAACTCGGACTTTCCAGATTTTATGTTCTGTACCAGTCATTGTTTGTACTTTTACCTATAAATTAGCTCAAAGTATTCAACCGCGCACTTCCGAAAATCGATTTATTCTCTTTTCGGCTTTCTTAACAGGTGGATTTTTACTAAATGAAATTTACAGAATTCATATATATATGGTAGCAGTGGGAATTCCCAAGCTAGGAGTAAGTCTTTTGTACGCCGTTGTTTTGTCATCCTACGGCTGGTTTTTTCGGCGAGAACTCCACTTGACTCCCTACCAAATACTGTTAGCTGGTTTGGGCTTGTTGTTTTTTGCGATCGGCGTAGATTCCCTACATTTAAAAAACCAGATTTTTTCCAGCTTACTAGAGGGATTACCTAAATTGTTTAGCAAAATCAACATTGCATTTTACTATTGGTATGTCTGTAAGTGCTTCTTGCAAAAAGCTTTTTATAAAAATATTGAGAACTCGTTATAAGTAGATGATATAATGATATCACCAGTGCCTCTCCAAAAATACAACTCAAATCCTCTCCCACATTAATAATATTTACAGCATCTGACTCGCTCGGCAATTAGGCGCATTCATATACATTATGTGGCTGAAAAATCCCAACGCATCCTGATAAAATACTATGATAGCAGTTACCATCAACTTCAACTCGATCGCCCAAATAAGCGACGACCAATTTTATCAACTGTGTCGTGAAAACCCCGATGTCAAATTTGAACGCAATGCCAAAGGAGAAATAATTGTTATGTCACCCACAGGAGGAGAAACCGGAAATTACAATTCAGAAATTAATGCTGACTTTGTGATTTGGAACAGACAAACTCAACTGGGAATTTGTTTCGATTCTTCAACTTGCTTCAAACTGCCAAGCGGTGCAAACCGTTCTCCCGATGTCTCTTGGATTGAAAAATCAAGATGGGACGCACTTACTCCCGAACAAAAACAAAAATTTCCTCCCATTGCCCCAGATTTTGTCTTAGAGTTAATGTCGCCAACCGACAGTTTAAAAGATACTCAAGACAAAATGCAAGAATACATGAATAACCAAGTAAAACTAGGCTGGTTAATCAACCGCAAAACCCGGAGAGTCGAAATCTATCGCCAAGGACAAGAAAAAGAAGTTTTGCAATGTCCAACGGAACTTTCCGGAGAAGATATTTTACCAGGTTTCGTGCTAAACTTGCAAATACTGTGGCAATAACTAGACATCTTTCCACTATCAGCGTTTATTGGCATTCATCTGCGGTTAAAAAAAATCTAATGGAAACCACTACAGAAACCACTGGCTTAACAGCGGAACAACACAAACAGAAAATGCAGCGCCGTCAAGAAGTGCAGGCGCAGCGAATTGCCGGTGCTTCCAAAGACAAAGGTTTAATAATTGTCAATACGGGTAACGGTAAAGGCAAAACTACGGCCGCTTTGGGAATGGTTGTGCGATCGCTCGGTCACGGATACCGCGTCGCTATAGTACAATTTATCAAGGGAGCTTGGGAACCCGCAGAAAAAGCCGTTTTTCAACTCTGGGAAAAACAGCTAGAATTCCACGCAATGGGGGAAGGCTTTACGTGGGACACACAAGACCGCGAGCGAGATATCGAAACAGCTCAAAAAGCCTGGGAAAAATCCCTAACTTTTATCTGCAATCCCGAATTTAAATTAGTTCTTCTAGATGAAGTCAATATAGCATTAAAACTAGGTTATTTGCAAGTCGAGCAAGTGCTTTCCGGGTTAGACCAAAAACCCGAAGAAACCCACATTATTTTAACAGGCAGAGGTGCCCCGCCAGCGCTAATTGAACGGGCAGATTTGGTGACAGAAATGACTTTAGTTAAGCATCCATTTCGAGAACAAGGCATTAAAGCTCAAGCAGGTATTGAGTATTAATGTTGTTTGTAGTCAAGACTTGGGCGCCCCTCTCAAATTTTAAAAAGAGCTATGCTGGCAACATCAGAGTAAAAGTTGACCCCTTGCCAAACTCACTACTCACAGTAATTTCTCCCCCCAGCATCTGAGAGTATTTCTGCGCTATTGCCAAGCCCAAACCCGTACCTCCGTACTTGCGGGTAGTCGAAGCATCAGCTTGCGTAAAAGGTTGAAATAACTTTTGTAGCTGTTCAGGAGTAATCCCAATCCCCGTATCAGTACACTTAATAATTAACTGTTCCGAATTCCCACTATTCTCGTCATTTTTTATTCTTTCAACGCTGAGTGTAATTGTCCCTTTATGAGTAAACTTAGCTGCATTGCTGAGCAAATTAAACAAAATTTGAGTAAACTTAGTTTGATCGGCATACAATTCGCCAATATTATTAGGACACTCCACATTCAGGCGATTAGTGTTTCGCAAAAATAGCGGTTCCACAGTTCTGGCTACATCTTGAACTGCCTCGGACACGTCAAAAGTTTCTAATTCCAGTTCCGCGTGACCGACTTCAATCTTCGACAAGTCCAGAATATCATTAATTAAGGAAAGTAAAAGCTGGCCTGAATTGTGAATTCTCTCCAAATCCGACACAAAATCTTCTTCGCCCAAATCTAAAGCCTCTTCTTGCAGAATCTCGCTGTAACCGATAATCGCATTCAGAGGAGTTCGCAGTTCGTGGCTCATGTTAGCTAAAAACTGACTTTTAGCCAAACTAGCTGCTTCTGCGGCTTCCTTTGCCTTGTAGAGTTCGGCCTCGGCTTGCAAGCGGTCGGTCACGTCGTGAGCCAGCACTAATTCAGCATTTCTACTATCAAAGATCATGGCATAAGAAGTAATTTCTACATCAATAATTGTTCCGTCTTTTTTCTGGTGCTGCCACACACCTGCAAACTCAATACCGACATCTACTTGGGAGATATTTTCTAGCAATCTCGGCACCTCTTGGGGGGGACGAATGTCCGCAACGGTCATGTTGAGAAATTCGTCGCGAGTGTAGCCGTAGTGGTGGATAGCAGCCTCATTGACGGCTATAAATTCCAGAGTTTCTAAATCGTAAACCCACATTGGATGGGGGTTATTTTTAAACAAAAGTCTGTAGCGTTCTTCTGAGGCTCGCAGTTCGGCTTCGGCTTGCTTGCGCTCGGTAATGTCGCGGACAACAGTGCAAATAATTTCGCGACCGCCGTAGGAAATCACGCTCCCGCTCACTTCCACGTCCACGCAGGAACCGTCTCGGCGGCGATAGAGAACTTCGCCAATTCTGAATTGTTTGTCCGTCAGCAGCAACTCGATATTGTTGTCAATTAGGTCTTTAGAGTAAGCGATGATATCGTAAATAGTTAGTTGCGAAATCGCATCATGACTGTAATCGAGTAAGTCTCTAAACGCTGTATTTGCTTCCAAAAGGCGTTTGGTTTGAGCGTCCCACAGGAATATACAATCTGTAGCTTGCTCCACGACGGCTCGGTAGCGGGCTTTTTCCTCAAGTTGTTCGCTTTCGGCTTGGGCGATCGCACTCAGCATTCCATTGATAGTATGGGCAAGGTCGGACAACTCGTCTTCGCCCGTCACCGGTAGTCGCACCGAGAGGTCTTGGCTGCGGCTGACGTGGTTCACTGCTTTCGCCAAACCGCTCAACCGAGACAGCACCAGACGCTCTAGCAGCAGCAGAGTGCAGCCGACAAACCCAACTCCGGCTAACGCTACAGACACCAGCAGGTACAGCAAACTAATGTGACCTTGCCGGTATATTTCTCTGGGGATATCCACCCGCAATAGCAGCGCCGGTTGATTATAAATATCGCGGATCAGAGCGTAACCCGCGATCGACTCTTCGCTTAAAGGACGCACAAAAATCGGTTTTTTTTCCGACAGTTTCTCCCGCGCTTTCTGAAAGTCTGCAGGCAACTGAGGCTCATTAACGCTGTGTACAATGAGTGGCAAGCGAGTAATTTTAGAAACCTTCGCAATGCTCGCAGCATCTAAATTCCGCCCGAATATCAGAGTACCTCGGATCGGGCCGGTGCTTTTAGTCGTGAGAATGGGGCGGGAAGTAATCAGTATTGGCCCTGACGGTAGCAGCAGGATACCAGCCAGGCTGCTTTTGGCGTTGGGGTGCTGCAACAGCGAGTCGCTGAGAGAAATGCGCCGTTTTAATGCTTCTGGAACAGGCGTTAGTTTCACCTTTTGGCTGTCGAAACCCGTACTGTAAACTATTTTGCCAGAAGTATTGACAAAAATGGCTATATTAACTCTTATATTAGCCAGCCCTTCTGGAATTAAATTGGAGGCAATGAATTTTGAGTTGCGGTTTTGGATGAAGGTGTAGGTGTCGTCCCAGGACGACCAGTCGGCAAAGCGCGAGTTGAAGTCATCTGCAGTTTGCCCGAACACGCTTAGCACTCCCCTGACAACCTGTGTGGCTTCTTGTTCCTCTGCTTTGATCAGGCTGCCCAAGAGGATGCTTGAGGAGGCGACATACAGAATGCCAGTCAGCCCAGCGATGGTAATGCCAACGATCGATAGTGTTTTCCAACGCAGTTTCATCTTGCCATGTGTGTGGTGTCCATCCGAAATTCTCAACTCAGGAGCAATTTTACTACTGTTTCCTGAACCGTGACCGAAAGCAATTTGATCCGGGGGCCCCCAATGTATCAGTGGGGTTGCTTTCTTCAATTCTAAAATCTAAAATCTAAAATCTAAAATCGATTGACTGGTGGCAGAGCGCGTGTTTCCTACTTTTCCCACACCTGCTGTTTGTGAGATTCTTTGCAAATACCCAAGATGCGCCGATCGTTCTCGCTGATGGTGGAAATTGGGTAATACTGTTCCAGGTTTACCGAGTAGGGAGAGCGGCTGCCGTCGTAACTGTCCACTACTGTTAAATTTAACTGAGTTCGATCGCTTGTGCCGTAAAAACAGTAAAAAGCAGACCGAGGCAGGTAAAAAGCGCCGACTACCTTACTTTGTCGCATTTCAAATACAAAATATTCTTGTTTAATTTCCTCTGGCTTGCTCGACTGGCCGTAGAGGTAAATGCCATCTGCTAAACCTGTGCTAGCTGTATCTTGCCCAGGATTGGGCTGAGATTGCGAGCTTAAAACGCCGGATTTGATGTCCGAGTCGTGTGCCCGGCGTGCGGGAAATGCGATGCTGAAGTTACCGGGCAAAATAGCAAGCACGATCGCGATCGCTTCTAAACTTCCTGTCAATATCAAATAAGTCAAAACCACTCCAGACCCCAAAATTTAAAATAGCTGGTTCCAAGCGCCTCTTGTACCAGTTTCACAAAGCTCGTAGAGAAACCGGGTATCTGGCTTAACGTTGGCTATTAACTTGAAGGAATAATCGCCCGCCCGGTTCCTGAACTTAAATCTAAAATTAGTTTTGACAAATTTTGCGACCGCCCCGAAAGTGCGATCGACCTCTCAAATAATACCATTTTAGATTTTAAATTTTAGATTAAAGAATTGCAGAATTGGGAATGACCGAAAGCATCCAGGATACAAGCCCCCGGATTCATCCGTTCAGAAATAAAAAACCTGTATCCGATGAAACTTGCCCCCCGAATTTATCCGTGGGGTCAATGCTTCAATTCTTTAATCTAAAATTTAAAATCTAAAATCGATTGACCTATTCTTTAAGGGCTTGAATCACGCGCCTACAGTTACATTCTTTTTTTCAACTGGTACAAAACTATCCTTCCTAGCCGCGCCAACACGTAAAAAAGTTGAGATTTTGGGAAATCTCAACTTTTTTAGTGACTAACTAGCCAAGTATTCTCGGACTTGAGATTGGCGGCGCCGCAGGTGGGCGAGGGCTTGATGTTCTAGCTGTCGCACCCGTTCCCGGCTGAGATTGAGGCGTTCTCCCACTTTCGCCAGAGACATTTCTGTGCCGTCTTCCAAGCCGAAGCGCAGAATTATCACATCTCGCTGCTGGGGGGTCAGTTCTGATATCAAAGTATCGAGGTCTTGCCGCAGCAATTCCGAGGTAATGTAGTTGTCTGGAGATGCCGTTTCGTCTTCTAAGAGTTCTTGCAGTTCGGTATCTTGGTTGTCTCCTACCCGCAAGTCCAAAGAAACTGGATGTCTTGCCATCAGCAGGTATTCCCGAATTTGGGAAGGGTGCAGTTCCAAGGCTGCGGCAATTTCCCCGGGGGAGGGAGACCGGCCCAACTGCTGGGTAAGTTCCCGCTGCACTTTTTTGATTTTGTTGAGTTTTTCGGTGATGTGAATTGGCAATCGAATTGTGCGGGCGTGTTGGGCGATCGCGCGGGTAATTGCTTGCCGAATCCACCAGTAGGCATAAGTAGAAAATTTGTATCCCCGCATCGGGTCAAATTTTTCGACTCCTCGTTCTAAACCAAGGGTGCCTTCTTGAATTAAATCCAAGAATTCCATATTGCGTTTTTGGTATTTTTTGGCGATCGCCACTACTAGCCGCAAATTGGCTTCAATCATCTTTTGCTTGGCCCGCCGCCCTATTTGTAATATCCGGCTAAGTTCAACTTCGGTCAACTCCATTTCGGCAGCCCACTCTTGATTCGTCAGATCCCGCTGCCATTCTTTAGCAAGTGCTTGTTTTGCTTCGATTAATTTCATCATTTGCTGCACCTGCTTCCCGAAAACAATTTCTTCTTCTCGGGTTAGCAGGGGTACGCGACCGATCTCGTGCAGATAGGTACGAACCGTATCCGTTGAGGAGTATGGCCGGCTGCCCATGCGATCGGCTTTCACTGTTTTGTTTTTGGGGGTTGTGGTGGACATGGGTGAGTATTGCACTCCTTGTAACAACAGATAAAAAGTTGGTGATACCCTGTCCCACTTTTGCAAGTGGGATAAAGACTGCGACAAAGGGGATGTTTCCCCTCCTGTTTATCGGTGACGATCGGTAGAAGCTTTTTGTTTGGGATTACTTTTGTGCTGGATTTTCCAGTAATCCCCGTCGATTTTCGGTAGCTCGCTAGCTTTAACGGCTAGTTCAAGGCGAAGTGAAGCAAGAGTTTAGTTTTCTCAATATTATTCCCAATTTTGAGGATCGTAAAGGGTAAAAGCCTCTGTCTTAAGGTCAAGATTCTACATTTTTCCTTAAGGTTTTGAATTCCCTGTTAGTTTTAACTGCCACTCAACTTCACAATACTCATGCAAACAGACTCATGCAATTCGAGGGCTTTGTTTTGCTCTCTGTTCCATCATCGCTTGAAATTTTCTCGCTGCCTAGATGGTGGGATGCGAGATAACCGAACTCGATCGCCGTATTAGATGCGAGTAACTGTTTAAAATATTTATTGACATTTTTATTTAAATATGCTAATCCAATTCTGCTACGAGTAACGACAAGGTGTATAAAGGCTGGCTGTTGCCCTGTTTGACTTTCATTGTGCTGCGAGGCTCCATCATCTCCATCATGTTTAAGCTTATGCAAATTTTGGGCAGTTAGGGATGAGGGGTGAGGGGGTGAAAGGGGAAAAGGTTCTGACTGAAAGGTGGGGGCTAATTTTTTTGACGTTCGATCGCACTTTTTCGTTTATAACTGAGGCAAAAATCAGATCTTCCTGTCATTGCCAGCGGCCAATTGTTCGCAAAGACTACTTTAGAGTGACATTTGCCTAAGTTCTGTAATAAATCTAGAAGTTCTCAATCTAAAATCCCAAATCCATTTTAGCAGATTCTGCCTCGGCAAATACTTGTTCGTCGGGCATTTCTTGCCAGTCAATATCCCCGATTTCTCTGTAGAATTGCTCGTCGTAGGGGCGAGTTTGCACCACTACGGGCATGGGTACGGCGTGCCCCAAAACTAATGCTTGCTGTTTGGAGTCGAGTTTTGCCAAAACTGAACGCAAACTCTGCCCTCCCGAAACGCCGGTAAAAATAGCATCAATGTCTTTATCGTCGTTTAACAAAGCTGTGATCCTGGTGCCGACTTGCGACATGACTTCAGCATCGATGCCGGAGGGACGCTGGTCTACAATCAGCAGAGTTACGAAGTATTTTCGCATTTCTCGGGCAATTGTACCGAAAATAGTCGATCGCACGATCGCCGGATCGAGAAAGCGGTGAGCTTCCTCAATGGTAATCACCAATGGCTGCGGGCGATCGCACGGATTTTTACTCTGCAAAAACTTCTCCGCTTTCCGTACATAAGCTTGGTGAATGCGGCGAGTAATCACGTTTGCCGCCAACATATACGACAGCAAATCCGAGTGGGAACCAAACTCAATTACCACATTTTTGCCACCGTCCAAACACTGCAAAACTTCAGTTACATAATTTTTCGGACAGCGTTTGCGAATGTATTTTAAATCATTCAGTCGCTCTAATTTGCGCTGCAAAGCCATAATCGAAGACTTATTTCCCCGCTTTTCTTCGCAAAACATTTGGATATCTTCGTTGGTCATTTCCAGCAACTTGTTTATCCAACCACTTCCCAACTCATTTCGCAAAATAATCGCATTTTCGATACTAGCTTCCGACAAATTCAACTCGCGCTGCACCAGCGCGATATCTTCCACTTCAATTTGATCGAAACTTAAAAATAACTCTTGAGCGTCGCGGACTCCCCGGCGTTTGGTCGATTCTGGATCGAGGGTATAAATCTGAATTTTATCGGGAAACAACTGTCGCAAACCTTTAACAGTGCTGAACTGTTTCCCTTCCGAAACAGCTTCCCACCCGTACTCCGAGTGCATATCAAAAATTAAATTAACAGCAGCTTGCTTGCGAATAATTCCCGATAGAAGCAAGCGAGTCAGAAAAGATTTTCCTGTTCCCGACTTGCCAAAAACTCCGTTGCTGCGTTCCACAAATCGGTCTAAATCCAAGCACACAGCAACGTCCATGTCAATCGGTTTGCCGATCGCAAAATTGCGGCGGTACGGGTCATCTTCCCAGCCAAAAACAGCCCGAAAATCAGTTTCTTTGGCATCAAACACCTGGGAAAAGTGGCTGGGAATAGTTTTAACCGGCAGCAACTCAATATCCGCACCCGTTTGTGACTCAAAAGAAGCCAAATTTCCTAACGCCAGCTTATTCTCGCGAACTCCGCCGTTTTTCGTCGGATCGAAAATTGCCTGCTGTTTTTCTCTCTCAGCAGTCAACATCAACATCGGCGACAGTTCGATCGTACCGTAGGTGCTGCTACCGGCTAGCACTGCGAGCAGAAAATCGTCGTTGGGATTGGGAGGATTCGATAAAATGCGGGCGCTAGAAGTTCCGAGAGACACGTCGGTGAGCATACAGAAAAAGTGCGATCGCACCCCCCGCACTACTAGAAATTTCCCCACCCTCATATCTTCCACCGAAACATCGGCGTGCAGTCGCACTTCTAATCCCTTGCTCAGGGAGCCTTGAATAACAGAGCCTAACGGTCGATCCATTTTAGATTTTAGATTTTAGATTTTAGATTGTTAATAATCGAGCAATTTTCGATGGGCGATTTTTTATTTTAGATTTTCGATTGTTAACAGTCAACTAATTACCATTCCGATTCTAGTGGCAATTCAAAAAAACTCGGACTCAGATGTATATCGGCCAAATCGGTTTCGCTCAAATAAGCATCTGTCAAAAATACCCCTTTTAAACTTGCGCCTTTGAGGTTAGTACCCTTCAGGTTAGCACCTCTGAGATTAACTCGGAATAAATGAGCATCGCTCAAGTCTGCCTCAGTTAAATCTGCTCCCTCCAAATTTACTCTCATCAAATCTGCTTTTCGGAGGTCAGCTTCGGTTAACTTAGCGCCACTGAGGTTAGCTTTTGTCAAGTCTACACCTCTCAAGTCGGCCCCGCTCAAGTTAGCGAACAGCAAAGTAGCTCCCGTGAAATCTGTCTCCCTCAAATCGGCATCGCTTAAATTAGCGCCGCTGAGGTCAGCCCTTGTTAAGTCTACACCCCGGAGGTCAGCAGAACTCAAGTTTACTTGGTGTAAAATTGCGCCGCTTAAATCTGCTCCTCTCAAATCTGTTTGCTCCAAGTTTGCACCTTTGAGGTAAGCTTTTTTTAAGCTAGCTCTGCTGAGGTCTACATTTTTGAGATTAACCGAACTTAAGTTAGAACCACTCAAATTAGCTCCGCTTAAATCTGACCCGTTTAAGTCGGCTCCGGTTAAGTTTACCCCTTGCAGCGATACATTGGGAGCAATTAAATAAGCTCCGCCCAGAGCGGGGTCAATGCCTTCTGAAAACAATGTTTTGGTGCTGTAAACAGCTTTCTCCAAAATCGTGCCGCTCAAACTAGCTTCCCTCAAGTCCGCTGCGCTGAGGTTGGCTCCTGCTAAGTTTGCCCGATCGAGTTTTGCGCCAAATAAAATAGCTTTGTATAAGTTTGTCCGCCGCAAATCGGCTCCTTTTAAATCGGCTTCGGTCAAATCTACCATAGCCAGATTTAAGCCAGGGAACGAAGCATTGGGAGCTAGCAAAAATGCTCCCATTGCACCCGGATCAATATCTTCGGGGAAGATAGTGCGGTTGTTGTATACAGCCTTGTCTAAAATGGCACCGCTCAACTGAGAACCGCGCAAATCGGCTCCGCTAAGGTTGGCTCTAGTTAAGTTGGCTTCGTGGAGATTTGCTCCTACTAAATTAGCCTTGATCAAACTTGCTTCTTGGAGGTTGGCGCCCGTGAATTCGGCTCCTACGAGATTAGCTTCTCGGAGGACAGCACCAGTCAAATCAGCTCTAGTGAGGTTAGCTAAATTAAGAAATGATTCAGCTAAATCCGCCCCGCTGAGATTAGCGCCGCTGAGGTCGGCTTCAATCAGGTCTGCATACCTGAGCATAGCGCCACTGAGGTTGGTTTCTCGGAGATCCGTGCCTCTGAGGTTGGCTCCCCGGAGTTCCGCACCGCCGAGGTTGGTGCCTTTAAGTGCTTGTCCCCTGAGGTCGAGTCGGTGCAGAAAGTCACCAACGTTCATTTCCATGTCAAATTTACCCTCTCTATTCCGATACTTTTTTCCTAACCTTTGAAATCAAGTTAGATATTCTGAAAGTACCTTTGCTGAGTTCTGGTCAAAACCATTGTAATCATCAATAGCCACAACTGGCACATCTGGCGGATAGTGTTCGGGAATATCGTCAATTGCTACCCAAGGTGAGTTTTCGGCTTGATTTTGTCGAAGATACTCAAGAACTTCCTGGTGTCGTAAATATTTGTGTTGATGAATATTTTTGGGGTTGAGAAAAGGGGTGAATCCGATAATACGGATAGCGATATCTGGTGAAAATAATGCCTGGATTACCTCGAAGGGGAATATTTCACGCCAGGAAGATGAAATTACTACTCGCGCATCAGGATAGGAACGAAGGACCTTTTCAAAGTGATTAAGGCAATCTGAATTAAATTTCATTATATCTGTTTGCAAGCTCGATGTTTCATGCCTTCTGTCAGGAATAAGTACACCATCAATGTCTAAAAAAATTAACATTAACTAAAATTCGTAGTGAATATTTTAATGACTATTAATACTGCTTAATATAAATGTGCATCTACGATGCTCTCTCAAGTGTTCGCTACATCGACTTGTTAGACTGAAATCAACATTGTTATTCACTGTTTTTATTGGTGGCTGCTTTCTGACGAAAGGAAGATGCTGGTATCAACAAATATTGTTCTTAAATCCACAGTTTTTCTTGGCTTCGGCCTTCCCCCCTGCTGGGGTAGGGGGGGTTGGCTTCTACCTTCTGCCTTCAGGCAAGAGGAGCAAAACTGTAGATTTTTTGAGGTTCGAGCCGATCGCAAATTCCGGTTAATTCCGACAAAGGGAAGGTCTCGCGATCGAGCTGAACTTGCAGGGTTTTGAGCGGATCTCCACCGGAGGAAACCATGAATTCTAATGTTTGCAAATTCGGCTCAGTGCTGATTTCACCCAAAATTTTGCCGATCGCCTTGACGTAAGGATGGTTTACATCCGAGTACCAGTCGGGGGCTGCGAGTCCGGCTTGATCGAAGCCGAGGTGAACGATGAGGGAGCCTTCTCCGAAAAGGGCTATTCCCACCGGCCGCGCTTCTTCTTGCAGCAGCAAGTGCTGGCTAGCCGCCAAATGCCGCAGCTTTTCGAGGTGTTCGTACCGATTTTGAATGGCAGAATCTTCCTCTTTTCCTTCGGCTTTCTGGCTTCTAGCTTCTTCCTTCGTTTCGTTCCACTGAATCGCCACTGTTACTAAATAAGTTTGCAGTAGCATATGACCGAGTTTTTCGGCTTTTGTTGCCAGATAGATCGAGTTGTAATCTGTGGCTTCAATTAGTAAAGGGACGCGATCGGCTACTTCAATCCCGTAACCTTTCAAACCCGCAATTTTGCGCGGGTTGTTGGTAATCAACCGAATTTTTTGAACTCCCAAATCGTTAAGCATTTGTGCTCCTACGCCGTAGTTCCGCAAGTCTGCGGGAAATCCCAACCGTTCGTTGGCTTCTACGGTATCGAATCCCAAGTCTTGCAGCGAGTAAGCTTTTAGTTTATTGACTAATCCAATGCCCCGACCTTCTTGGCGCAAGTAAACAATGACGCCAGAACCGACATTTTCGATCATTTTCAGTGCCGCTTGCAGTTGCATCCGGCAGTCGCAGCGCAGGGAACCCAAAGCATCGCCGGTCAGGCATTCGGAATGCACCCGCACCATCACGGGTTTGTCTTTAAATTCTGCCGGGTCGCCCTTGACAACGGCGACGTGTTCTGAATTGTCTTGAGTGTCGCGGTAGGCGTAAATCATAAACTCGCCGAATTGAGTGGGCAATTTGGCGACTGTTTCGCGGCGGACAAATCGATCGTGCTTCAGTCGGTAGCTAATTAAGTCAGCAATACTGATTATTTTGAGGTTGTGGGTTTTGGCGTACTCGATTAATTCGGGCAACCTCGCCATCGAACCGTCGGGGTTTTGAATTTCGCAGATCACGCCGCTGGGATACAGGCCAGCGAGTCTGGCGAGGTCAACCGAGGCCTCGGTGTGACCGGCGCGTTTGAGGACGCCACCATCGATCGCCCGCAGGGGAAAAATGTGACCGGGACGGCGCAAGTCTTGAGGTTTTGTGTCCGGGTGGATGGCTACTTGGATGGTGCGGGCCCTGTCTTCGGCCGAGATGCCGGTACTGACGCCGTTGACTGCATCGATGCTGACGGTGAAGGCAGTTTGGTTGTTGTCGGTGTTTTTGCTGACCATGAGGGGCAGTTCCAGGCGATCGAGCCTTTCGCCACTCAATGCTAGACAAATCAAACCCCGCGCGTTCACGGCCATGAAATTGATGTTGTCGGGGGTGGCGAATTGGGCGGCACAAATCACGTCGCCTTCGTTTTCGCGATTTTCGTCATCGACTACTACCACCATGCGACCTGCTTTGAGGTCTGCGAGGGCGCTGTCAATTGAGTCAAATTGAAAGGATTGAGTTGAGGTGTTGTTATTTGGCACTGAGGAGTTCAAGCTATAAACTGTATTGTTATGGAAATAGAATGTATTTGTGATTGTAACCTTTTGTTTCCGACAGGGCGATTCCCCAGTCCAGATGAGTTTGACAATATTTCTAAACTCACTTACTATAATTATTGCATCTTGTCAACAAAATCTCTCCCCAATATTTCATGAGTTTGACTGAGATCGTCGATCACATCATCAAGTCGGCATCGAATTTAAACGAAATTGTTTTAGATCCGTTTATGGGTTCCGGGACTACAGCAATTGTGGCTCTGGGTTTGCAGCGACAAGTTATTGGATTTGAAATTAGGGCTGATTACTGTCAGATTGTGGCTAATAGAATCGATATTTTTTTGAGGGACAAGGAACTCACAGAAGCACAGTTATCTTTATTCTAGAGTTGGTAAATTGCAGCAACTTAATTTAAATTGTCCCAGAGCGGGCGATCGGTCTCACGCTATCGGGGCTTAAGATCACACTGCCCAGAACGATCGGCGCAATGGGACAATATTGGTATCCCGTCAAATTATCCCAACCATGAATAATTGGCCGAAATTCCTCCCCGATCCTACATCGTGCGCCAGAGGGTTTGCCTTAAGCATTAGCTTTTGGCTGATTGTTTCTTTACTGTGGCCCAATGCTTACTACTATTCCTACGGATTTAGCAGGACGTACTGGTACACCATCAGGAACTCTGACTGGGAATCCCCGATCGTACTTGCTTGGTTGTGCCAAATCTGGTTATTTGCTTTCTATCACTGGGGGTTAACCAAGTTTGCAGAGTGGGTGGAAATTCGCCGACACAATCAGCAACCGGCGACTGTCTCGGCTTGGCAGCACTGGAGGGAAGGCGTTATAGCATTTCTCACACTGCCAGCAGCAATCGTGATGGGAATTCCGGCGACCGCCCTTTTTATTCTGCCGCTCAGAAGCTCTTCGGGCGCGCTGATTGCTTTAATTCTAGGAACTGCGATCGCATCGGCTTACCTGTATCACTTCCGCTTTGCAAAGCTGCTTAAAAATCTTCTTAAATTCTTATGGATTTTCTATGCAGAGCTTCTAAAGATACTTGAACTTTTGTTAGTTCCAGTATTAACTGGTACTCCGTTTTTTCTGCTAACTGTTGCGACGGCCGAAATCGTGCCAAAACAGCTACTGCCGCTGACAACCTTTCTGTTAGTTATTTGCGTACTGCTGAGCGGAATAGTGGGATATGCAGCTTTGCAGTATTGGTCAGCGCATCTAGTTAATTGGGCCGCGACGTGGTGGCCCGCTGACTCTCCTGGTTACAGTCGCCTTCAAGCCCGAAAAGCTTGGAAACACAACAGGACAGCAACCAGCCAATCTTTTGTTCGGCACACAACCAGTTGGCACTTAGCAGCTAACGACACTACCAACCTAATTTACCTAAACCTCATAGCGATCGTACTCGGTGCGATCGGTTTTCTGCTGTTTGGAGAGTCTTCAGAATGGTCAGAAACACAAGAAGATATTTTAGGATCTGCCGTGGCGCTAGTGTGGGTGGCGGTGTGGCATTTCTGGGGGTGGCCGCGCGAAGTAGAAATTGCTAGAGGTAAGCCGGAGGCTAAGAAAAGTCAGAGTTCAGCTAAGAAAAAGCGATCGCCCAATTCTAACTCACCGCCTCCGAATCCGGTAGAACAAGAACTAAATCAGCTCAAAGCCACAACAGGAATGAATCGGATGAAGTCAGTAAGACGATCGACCCAGCCAACTCCTGAAGTTCTCAATGGTACGTGTTTCGCAGCGGAGAAGCCAAAGGGCCCTATACCAGATTGCAATTATGGGAGATTCAAGAAATCACAGCCCGAACCAAAGTGCGGCGCGGGGAAGCCGAGTGGCAGCGCGCCGGTGAAATTCCAGAATTAGCGTCGTACCTCACTCAAAAATAAGACAGTTAAATAATTCACTCTAAAAACTATTCTCGGCGGGGTTGAACGCTTCTCCACAACTTCAAATATTCACGTCGAACAGATTAATCAATCTCGTCAGCTAAACTTTCAGGCATATCAAGTTAGATAATTGACTGCATTGCCCGCATTTTTCCTAAAAAAAAGCCCTCAACTGTGTGAGGGCTTTGCGATGCCAAGACGGAGACTTGAACTCCGGACACGTGGATTTTCAGTCCACTGCTCTACCAACTGAGCTATCTCGGCTTGTTTTTTTACGCTTAACCACCTTAGCAGACACATAGGGAATTTAGCAAGGGGTTTTATAAATTAATTTTTCGATCGCGCGAGAACCCCCCGCCTGTAAGCTAAAAGCTGCAACTTAAAACCCAAAATCGCAATGGCACAGCAACATCGGGACAGCGGGAGTAAGAGTCTGCTTGTCTTGGGCATAATTTGGCTGCTGGGGGCAATTAGCGATCGCCTCTGGTTTGCCCTCGATCGATCTGTCCCCGCCTGGGATCAGGCAGAATACCTGACTAGCACCCTGAATTACTTGCAGGCGTTGCAGCATCCTCAGTGGTTTTCCGGGGAGTGGTGGACAAATTTCTGGCTGCTTTCGACGAAAATTCCGCCCTTGGTGTACATCTTGACGGTTCCGTTTCTTCAGGTGTTCGGTACTGGGGGCGATCGGGCAACTCTCGTTCATTTATTATTTAGTGCAATTCTCCTCGCCTCAGTCTACAGTCTGGGCGTCCAACTGTTTAACAGGCAAGTCGGTTTGTGGGCCGCTGCAATTTGCGTTTTGTTGCCGGGACTTTATCGGTTCCGCTTGCAATTTTTGCTCGACTATCCCCTCACTGCGGCGATTACTTTTGCTTTCTATTGTTTGACAATGTGGAAGGCTTCTGAAGGAAGAAGGAAGAAGGAAGAAGGAAGAAGGAAGAAGGAAGAGGGAAGAAGGAAGAAGGAAGAAGGAAGAGAAATCAAGGAAGATTTTCCCCATTCTCCGGATCTCCCCCTCTCCCGCTCCTCCAATCTCCCCCTCTCCCCCTCCCACACTCCCTCACTCTCCGCGTCATCTTTCTTTTGGACGATCGCCTTTGGAATTTCTCTCGGCTTATCAATATTAGTTAAACACACTACCGTATTATTTCTATTTACCCCGATTGTCTGGTTGGCTGTTGGTGCTGTGCGGCAAAAAGCTTGGGGGAGATTAGGTCAATTAACTGGTGCTTTGTTGCTGTCGGTGGCGGTGTTTGGGCCGTGGGCGAAAACCAATTGGCTGTTAATTTTGACCGGGGGAAAACGGGCAACGCTGGATTCTGCGATCGCCGAAGGAGATCCGGCTCTCAATACGATCGACGCTTGGATTTACTACGGTAAGCACTTACCCGAACAGGTTTCTTGGCCTCTGTTACTTATTCCCTTAGTAGGATTGATACTTTATTGGCGTCGCAGGCAAGATAGTTCGTCACTCTTGCATCTCAACTCCTGTCGCTGGCTGGCTGTTTTCTGGGGAGGAGCTTATTTAATTAATTCTCTAAATATCAACAAAGACGACCGATATGTGATACCTTATTTGCCAGTTTTATCTATTTTCTTAGCCTACTGTTTAACGCTGTGGCCTTCTCGGTGGGGACGACAAATTCACTGGGGTACAATTGGCTTGGCAATTCTGGCGATGCTGTTCCATATATGGCCGCTGGGAGGTGCTTTTGGGCATAGCTTAGTTCAAATTATCAGTCCCGGAAATTCTAACTATCCTTATTTGGGGAAAGAGTGGCCGCACCGAGAGGTAATTGCCGAAATAATTGATAGGGAACCTTATTTACAATCTACTTTAGGCGTCTTGCCTTCGACGCCGGAAATTAACCAGCATAATTTGAATTTTTACGGTGCTTTGGCTAATTTTCAGGTTTACGGGCGGCAGGTGGGAACGAATTTAAAAGAAGTGCCGCAAGACGTGCGATCGCTATCTTGGTTTGTAACTAAAAGTGGCCCGCAAGGTTCTATTCGCGAAGGTATTAAAAAAGCTCAAAATGCAGCGGTGACTGCAATTGAAAAAGGTGATAACTTTGAGTTAGATAAAACTTGGGTTTTGCCAGATTATACTAATTTAAGTCTTTATCGCAAGCGAGTGCAGCCTGTCGAAATACAGCCATTGAATGAAGCGCGATCGCAAGTAGAATTAGAGCAAGTTACTGTTGCTGCAAAAGCAGTTCCCGGCGTCGCGCTGCCTGTTACTTATACTTGGTCTGGGCCTTGGCAGCAGTTACAGTCTGGTTTAGTGTTGGTAACGTGGCAAAATCAGCAGTCTGGCGATATTCCACCGGGAAAGACTTTCAGGATTTTACACGATCGCGCGATCGCCCAGGCGACCTTGCATCCGGGGATGCTGGAAGCGGATAAATTTGCTGTGGGGTTTCGAGTTGTCGATCGCACGGCTATGCTTCCTCCTGCTAATATTGCACCGGGAACTTACAATCTGCAAGCTACTTATCTAAATCGGAAAACTGGCGAAACTTATCCGATTAATGTGCCGGCAATTAGTGTTAAGATCGAGGCAGAGCCTCTGGATATGCGTTCCCAGGCAGAGCCTGGAAACGAGGATAATACAGATCAGCCTGAGTTAGATTTGGTGACTCAATTGCGGGCAATGGCGGTTAATTTACCGAAAGGATTGCCAGGTTTAGAACCCGTGTTCGAGCAGATTGGGCGCATCAATCAGTACGATCCAATTCAAGATTATACCCTGCAAGCGGAACAAGCGTTAGAATATCGGTTGCAGCAAGAACCCAATAATCTAGAATTGGCTTATGCTTTGGCATTTTCTAGAGTATTGCAGCAGAATGTCGAAAGTGCGATCGCCGCCTTAGAAAAAGTCACTCAACTCGACTCAAAAAACCCTTACGCTTACGCCTATCTCGCTTTCGTACACCTGTACGGCTGGCATCCCAAAGCCGCTCAAACAGCATTAAAACCCGCTCTCGCTCTCAACTCCAATCTACCGGAAATTAGAGTTTTAAACGGCGTAGCGGCTCTGATGCAAGGTAATCTCATTCAAGCATGGCAAGATTTGCAATTCTTAAAAAAGTTGAAAGTTTAACAATCCCTTTTATTGTGGCACGGGCGTCCCACCTGTGCTTCCTAATCGGTAAAAAACAGAAACCCAATGAACCAACCAAGAATTGTCTCTCTAATTCCCAGTGCCACCGAAATTGTAGCACTTTTAGGATTAACAGATGCAATTGTGGGCCGTTCCCACGAATGCGATTATCCCCCAGAAATCCAAAATTTACCTGTTTGCACTCAGCCTAAATTCAATCCCGAAGGAACTAGCAGCGAAATTCACAACCGCGTGACAGAATTGTTGCAAAATGCGCTGAGTGTCTATAAAAGACCTCTTGCGAAAGTCTCAGGCGATCTCTAATTTAGTCTTTAAAGAAAGTTCATAATTATAAATGCCAGCGATCA
>NZ_JAUBPU010000047.1:0-46484 GCF_036700885.1 Microcoleus sp. S13_B4 | reverse complement strand
TCTCGACTGTTTAAACGGGAAAATAGCGAACGCATAGTATCCAGACTTTGGTCAAAACTAAACCCTAGCCAGCAGGATACAAATGTGAAGCTATCTAAAACAGGATAATCATCTTTGGGGAAATGGGCGAGATACCGTCTGACAATTTTGGGGAAGTTAGAAAATAGCATTTCAGTTGATTATTAATAATTTATAACTCTGCAATTATACATTGCTCGCCAAATTTTAGCAATCTTTTCCTATCATTCAACACTTCTGCTAAATATCATCATATTATACTATGCAATATGCGTTTTAGATGCTGAACAGCTTAGCAGCAGTAGAAGTGTGGGGAATGGATGAGTGGCGTTGCTGAATCAAGGTATGAATGCCCCAGGAATGGGAATATCGTGAAATTTCAAGTAATGTATTAATAACTTAATAGAATGCTGGAGCATTTTTTCACACTTAGAATAACAAAGAGTCTTCCGATGTAGTCTGGCTATCCGGATGTCTTAGTCTTGTATTTTCTCCTTCTAAGGAGTGTCATATAAGTCTTACGGATAATCTGATCCTCATCAGGAATAAACATGGGATATACAGACCATCCATCAGTTACATAAAAGTAGCATTTCCATGCACTTACTTGGTTCCATAATGGTTCAAATATCTTAGCACGCTAGATCCCCTAATACCCACCCTAAAATTCCTGGTCGAAAGTGGTCAACCGCTCTCCACAACCAGATTTTATCTGTTTTTTTTTACATAAGTTTGTAATTCATCGAGTTCACCAACTTCTGGAATGACTTCAGGGTCATAAACCTCTGGTAACAGTTTTCCGACTTGTTTTACCCAATTTATTACTGTGGTATGATGAACTCCCTTAACTCGTTCTATCGCCCGTAAACCCATACCATTGACGTACATTTTTAGGGAATCACGTTTGATGCTCTCGCTATAACCTCGATGGGATTCATACTGATTAATGAATTGACGACCACATTGGGCACAAATGTGATTCTGTTTTCCTTTCTTCTTGCCGTTTTTACGGATATGGGTTGATTTACATTCTGGGCATTGCATAAATTATTCCTCCTATTCATACTCTAACTCAGCAACGCCGCAGAACTCACAGCACTGTTTCCAGAAGAGCGCGATCGAATGTACTTTGTACCCGACACTTGGCTGCACCGGCTGCTTTATAATTACGGGCGATTTATCCCTGCAAGAGTGAATGAATTTACTTTTGGACTGCTCAGTCACCTGTACACCCAAGTGTTACAGCGTCGCATTGTCCGGAGGCTCGTGAGCGAACACGAGATTGATATTGTACACGAACCGACACCAGTCTCGGCAACAGTTCCTTCGTTGATGTTCGGATTGGGAGTGCCTGTAGTTATAGGGCCAATGAACACGTCGGTTAAATTTCCTCTGGCTTTTCGCTCGCGCCAAAATCCTACCATTGATATTTTAATCGAGCTCGGTCACAAGTGCGTCGATTTCTTCAATCGCCTTTTTCCAGGTAAAATCAAAGCCGAGACGCTGTTAGTGGCCAACGATCGTACGAAGCAGGCACTTGCATCTGGGGTCCAGGGTAAAATTATTGAACTTGTGGAAAACGGCGTCGATTTCTCGGTGTGGCGATCGGACTGTAGCTTATCAAGAGCAGCGACCGGGCAGGTTCATTTTATTTTTTTAGGCCGGCTGATCGACTGGAAAGCTGTAGATTTGCTGCTGGAAGCCTTCGCGCCCGTCGCTGCTCAAACCGATGCAGTCTTGGAAATCATCGGTGATGGGCACATCCGAGGGGAACTTGAAGCTCAAACAGCTCGTTTAGGCATCGACAGCAGCGTTGTATTTAGTGGCTGGCTGTCTCAGGAGGAGTGCGCTATCAAACTGAAACAAGCTGATGCAATGGTTTTCCCCAGTTTGCGGGAATGCGGCGGGGCAGTGGTGATGGAGGCAATGGCAATGGGCTTGCCCGTCATAGCAACGAACTGGGGCGGTCCAGCGGATTATCTGAATTCCAGTTGCGGTATTTTAGTAGAACCAGCTTCTAAAGAAGGCTTTGTCAAGGGACTGACAGATGCGATACTCAAGCTAGCCCAGTCGCCTGAATTGCGGCAGAGTATGGGTTCTGCGGGGCGGGAGCGCGTTCGGGAGCATTTTGACTGGGAACGGAAAGTCGATCGAATACTTGAAATTTATCAACAAACGATCGACGATTGCCCGAAGCATTAGGTAGCCGACCATTAAAGCATAAAGCAGCTTTCAACCTGAAAGCTGTTGCTTGGGGGTGCTAAAAAAGTATGTGGCTGTCCAAAGACCCCCCTCTACATCCTAGCGATCGAAAAACGGGTTAACCCGTTTGTTTGGTTAACCCGCGAGCTTGGAAACCTGCAGATCAATTAGTTTTGCACTACCAGCTTAACGTTGGCATTTTGCAAACCGCGCTGCTTGACTGCGGCCAAGGTCTTGTTAACTGCGTACTTCTGGTTAATGGAATTGATTAACTCAGTTTGATTGTGTTTTTTGGCGACGCCCCAGAGGTCGGCAATCAGGTCAAAGGAACCATCGCTATTGCGAGACCAACCTAGGTCATATTCGCCTTCGAGAATCGCTACGATGTCGGAGCGAACGCGCTGACCGTTATAGCCACGAACATCAGCTTCTGACTTGACTGAAATGCCCAAGTCGCGCAGTGAAGCTTTCAGGATTTCGGCATCGGTGATTTTGGTACGCAGAGTGCTAAAGTGAGACATTGGATTTCCTCCTAATAAAACTGAGAGAGAAACAACAACGGTCTGGATTTAACGGTGCCGCTGGGCGGCTCTTCAATCGAACTGCTAGCTGTTGCTAGCCTTTGCTCCTGTTTGGACCAGGAGAAAGCTTTTAGAATTCCATTCGCTGGTATTCAGCGACGGAAGACGCAGCGGGCCGTGCACGCTGTCTCGCCCAATCTCGGAGGGCGGTGACCTGTTCGGTCATTGTTTTAGACAGTGGCATTGTGGATTTAATGGCCGCTATGATGTCGAGCTGCGTAAACTCTCGATCTTGAGCGAAGGCTTCGTACATTGCTGCTACTAGCGCTTGCTCAATCTCTGCACCTGAAAAGCCGTCGGAAACATTGGAAAGTTGCTCTAAATCGAAGCGAGTGATTTCCCGACGCCGCTTTGAGAGGTGAATCTTAAAAATATCTTGGCGTTCTTCTTTGGTAGGCAGATCAACAAAGAAGAGTTCGTCGAATCGGCCTTTCCTCAAGAATTCTCCCGGCAACCGCTCGATTCGGTTGGCTGTTGCCATTACGAAGACTGGGGAAGTCTTTTCTTGCATCCAAGTGAGGAATGAACCGAAAATCCGGCTGGAGGTGCCTCCGTCTGAGTCGGCCGAACCAGTGCCTCCTGCAAAGGCTTTGTCTAGTTCGTCGATAAAGAGGAGGGCTGGAGAGATGGATTCTGCGGTTTTGAGGGCATTGCGGAGGTTGGCTTCCGATCGACCCACCATCGAGCCGTCGTAGACTCTACCCATATCTAGCCTCAGCAGGGGCAGTCCCCAGAGGCGGGAGGTGGTCTTGGCAATCAGCGATTTTCCGCATCCTGGTACGCCGAGAATTAACATCCCTTTTGGTTGGGGCAGACCGTATTCTCTCGCTCTTTCTGTAAAGGCGTTGGAACGCTGTCTCAGCCACCGCTTCAGCTCTTCTAAACCGCCGACTGCATCCAGGGTTTCGTCTTCTTCAATGAACTCTAGAATGCCGTTGCGCCGAATTAATTGCTTTTTCTCCGAAAGAACTATGTCTACTTCTTCTTCTGTGAGGCGCCCAGTCGAAACTTGGGCTTTGCGATAAACTTTTTCAGCTTCGTCCTTGGTCAATCCCAAGGCTGCTTTTAAAAGTTTTTCTCGCGCTTCTGTGGTAATGCGTCGCGATTTCGTTTGCTCCAACTGACCAGACAATACTTGGTTTAGTTCCTTCATGTCCGGCAACGCGAAGTCTAATACCACTACTTCCTTTTCTAGCTCGATCGGAATTTGCTGCAAAGGAGACATCAGTATAATTGTCTTTTGCGTTCCTTTGAAGTGGGCGATCGCATCGCGCAACCACCTCGTTACCGGAGGAGAATCTATAAAAGGATGCAGATCTTTGAAAATGTAGATGCTAGCGTTACTGTTGGGTTCTCGCTGCCTGATCACCCATTCAATTGCTGCCTCTGGCGAGACGGTGTTGTGTTGGGTGGTGGTGCGGGGTTGACCATACTCCACAATGCCGTGAGTTACAGTCCAGATAAATACTCGTCGCTGTGGTTTTGCTTGAGCTATTGTCGAAATTGCTTGCTCACACCGCTCTTCCTCGGATGTCACGAGGTAGATCAGAGGATATTGAGCTTGGATTAGAATACTGATCTCTTCTTGCATAGTCCTCGACCCACTAGAGACGGTGCTATCTTTGCTGAATCTCAATGCTGCCCTTCGCCCTCTTACTGAAAATGTCAGTTTTAGCTTTTTGGGGAAGCAAGGCATTCTTAGCAGGGAACCAATTCTTCCTCTCCCGGTTTGGCTGTGCTGGCACTGACGCCCGACACCTGCTTTACTGGAAGATCCTGTTCAGCCAATACGCTCGGCTGACTTGTTACGGATGCCAGTTCTCCATCTCGCATTACTACTGAACCCGTGCATTCTGGACAGTTGTATACCCTATGGGTTTGTCCGTAGGAGGCTTCTACTTCGTCAACCAGTTCGGGATTTCCTAGGTAGAAGACAATTGCCCTTTCTGCAATTGATGACATCGGTTCAGTTTCGACTGCGGCTCGGATTTTGAGCTGGCGATGCAGTTCTGGTGGAAGATACAATGTAACTTTTTGCTTTTCTTGCATATGACAGTGAATTGACTTACCCGGGTATGTATATCAGATTAGCCGCTTACTTCTTTGCTGTCAAGCCTCTATGCTGCTTTAGCGTCATCTTGTAATATTTCGTTACATTGTAAGTGACTCTGGGGCAGTTAACAACGAAAAAGTTAGGGGTGTAGCTGATGAGTCTGAGGTGTACGGCAGGTATGGGTAGCGTCAAGGACGATCGACCAACTATAAATATGAACAATAGATATATAGGAGTAGGGCCAACAAATTCTTTGAGTCGCTATCTGGGGTAAGGTGCGCCATCAGCACCCAGCCCGCTCATGAGTGGTGAAGAAGTCCCCCAAACCCTTGAAATGTCATAGCGGGCGATCAATAAATCTTCTTCATAAGATAGACTACCGGCAAAAAATAATATCTATTGCCCATACCCAACGGCTACAATGACGCAAACACGTTGACTGCATTCATGAGGGGGCTGGGTGCTGATGGTCAGCCCGCTGTTGAGTGGCTCAAACGCTTGCGCTAAAAGTCCCTCAAACGTTTGAAATGTAGTTTGTAGGGGGCTAGGCGGCACAATGGTTGAGTTTGTAGAGTGGGCCGTAAGCACCGGTGGACTCAGTAAGCAACGAGGTTACTAACTTGGGGCGTTTTTATTTTGAAATCAAACTCCCCCAAACAGTTTTTATAGCTTTAAGTGTGCAAAATCCGAACGTGAAATAACCGTTTTTGGGTTTTCATCTGGCTCAGATTTCACACACTTGGACAGAGTTAGCGATAAGCACCCCACGGTGAGACTTTGGGGATGACATTGTGTAAGCTGTGACGCACTTAATTTTTTTGCCCAAATGCTCGCTACAAGGACTCTAGGCTGCAAAATATTAAATTTAGATGGGTGTCAGCTTATCTTTAATAGGGCAGTGCTGGGTAATATATACTTGGATGCGGACCTGCTAACCTGAAATTTTTAATTTTAGATATCCAAGAACTGACTGATGGATTTAGACCAACAGATTCAAGCATTGATCGAAAAAGCTCCGCCCGACGGTTCGACGCCACAAATCTTAAAGGCGATCGCCCCGGCCCTGGTGTTAATTGCCCAACAGCTACAGCACCTCGAATACTCGATCCTGCAAGCGGTAGACCAAAGTTGGGCGATCGTGGTTTTGAGCAATCTCAAGCAACCGGGACGGGAGAAGAGGGTGATTTATGCTTGGACGAGTATTAAAGATGCGTCGCAGGCTGCGGCTGCTGGCGGCGATCGCCTCAGACCAGTGCTTTTGCCTGTCACTCACATTTTATTTCAAATGATAGCTCTGGAAGGTCTTGACAGCATTGTTTTTTTTGAAAGTCCCGGAAATCAGGAAGTCGGGACGGAAATCCCTCGTGAGCAAGTACAGAGTTTAATTAATGTTTACTTGCAACAGTATCGATCGCCTCCACCGCCGGATATTGCCTAAACAACTCAATTTTCTCTTAATTGGTAACAGGGAATTGGTAATGGGGAATTACCCATTACCAATAAAATGTAACTTTTTAACCTCTAATAAAGTCTACTTAAAACGTATTCAGCCAAATCAATCAAAGCTTGACGGGACTCTGAATGGGGCAGCGCAGCTAAGTATTCGACGGCTTTTTGTGCGTGATTTGTGGCTAGTTCTCGCGATCGCTCTATGCCTCTAGAATCTTCTACAAGTGCCAGGGCCTGCTCTATATCTCCTTCTTGGGCAAATTCGCGTTCTATGAGAACTTCCAAGTAAGGCTTTTCTTCTAGGGCGAATAGTGCTGGTGCTGTCAGATTACCGCTTCTGAGATCCGAGCCTGCAGGTTTCCCCAAAGTTTCCGTTGAAGCGGTGAAATCTAATATATCATCTACTATTTGGAATGCCAAACCAATGTTCCGACCGTAGTTGTACAAATCGTCTGCTATTTCTGCTGAAACCTCGCTCAAACAGCCCGCTGCTTTGGAACTGTTGGCAATTAAAGACGCTGTTTTGTAATAACTTTTTTCGAGGTACGCTTCGATCGACAAGCTGGTGTCAAATCCATTGAGTCCCTGTTGAATTTCCCCCTCAGCTAAATCCATAATCACTTCTGAAAGCAGTTTGACTACTGGCAGGTTGTCGAGATTTGCCAAATGCCAGGAAGATTGAGCAAACAGAAAATCTCCCGCCAATACTGCGACTCGGTTGTTAAACCGACTGTGAACAGTCGGCACTCCCCGCCGCAGATCCGACTCGTCCACCACGTCGTCGTGGACTAGACTAGCTGTGTGGATCATTTCCGTGATTTCAGCGAGGCGGCGGTGTTTTTCCGTGATTTCCTGATCGGGCATAGTCGCCTTGGCCATCAACAGAACGATTGCGGGTCTCACTCGTTTTCCCTTTGTGCCGAATAAGTATTCTGCAGCCGCGTACAAGATGGGATGACGGGCACCCACTAACTGTTTTAAGTTTTCTGTCAACAGTCGCAGGTCTTCTTCAACCGAGGAAAATAGGAGAGTGCTAGAGATCATGGATACGCCGACTCAAGCCGTAAAGTAACAAAATTTTACAAATCATATCTTTATTTTAAGGTAATTCTCTGCAATAGAAAAGAAAAATCTAGGCGATCGGCAGCTATTTGTCATCGGCCGCCCGATGGGAGTCACCCGCCTGCCAGAGGCGAGTAGCCGGCTGCCAGAGGGGTTGCCCCTATTGTATCGAATTGTTAAGGGTACGGCCAAAAAATCTCTAAATCCCAGAAACCCTGTGTTATTATGGGTATTAAGGATTTAAACAATTCTATACATTAAGTACAGCCAGACTGGCAGGTAGCTTTTAGGTGCCTGTAAAAGTTTCGTAGAGCCAGCCTTGTTAGTCGATCGCAGCCCAAATTTCTGGGACAGATTTTTAGTTCCTCGCGGCTAAAAGTTTTCAGAAGTTAAGAGTAGCGCATCTTATGTGCACGGTAGCTCAAAGCAGCTAAAGTGGATGGTTTTAGGCTGTTTAAGCATCTGTAAAGCAGTAAATCATTATTGATGACCGGGAACGCCTAAATGTTCCCGCAGGCTTGATATGGAAAAACAGCCTTCAGAACCAAGGCATGGTCTTGCGTGCTGACTTAATGTAGTAGGTCTTGAACTTGTCCTGCTCCTCCTCGTCCTTGACTTTTGGTTCTAATTATGATTTATCGCGATATTCCTCTAATTATTCCCATTCTGGCCGCCGGCTATGTAATGACTATTTATGTACTGCTGATGTTGGCCCAACGCAGCGCTAAAATCACTCGATTGGGCGAGTAGTGCGCTGCTGGGCAGCCGAAGTCGGCAGCAGCGCCCTCGCTTCACAGTTGAGAATTCGGAATACTCAATAATAACCCTGCCTTGAATGCTTGCGCGCAAAGGCAGGGTTATTATTTACAATTGCCGGCACCGTGATTTTCTGGGCTGCTAGTTACTGCAACACATAGCTACAGTTATCGATGTTCAATGCCCACAGCCTCTGAGGCAGGATATTATATTTAGTAGCAGCTTGTATCGCTCACAGCAAGTTTCATGTCAGGGGAACCAGGCCAATGTTCCGAGAAAGCTATTAAAGTGTTCTCCAAAACGCTGAGTTTGAAGTTGTAGATAATTGTGCCAAAACTCTCAATATGCCTATTTGGTAGATCAAGAACTTACAGAAAAAAAACGTGAAATTTCTGAATCTAGCAACCTACTTGCTAAACTGAAGGAATCTATAAACTTGCACTGCAATCAAATATTTCATTAAAGGGTGCTTAATTTGCTGAGTCAGGAAAAGAGTCTCTGCCATTTATTCACAGCTTACCAAGAAGATATGTTGCTAGAGAGAGCGACACAAGTAAAATTTTTATTTCTAAAACTTTTTATAATGTAGGAAAAAAATAATTACCAATATTACTGACAATTAAAATTCTATTAATTTTTGATTAAAATAACTAAAACAAAGAGTAGAAGTGGTCAGAAATTCTCAAGCTCCACTGCCTAAATTGTTGTCCGAGCCAGACCAACTAAAACAATTTTTGATAAGTCTGATGCACAATGCTTTACAAGCGATAGACAATTGCCGAGTTTTAAAAGTAGAGGTGAGAGCCGACAATCAGAGCCTGCTCGTCAGTGGCAAGTGAATTACTCGGGAATTTGGCCACGAATATTTGATCCGTTCTTTACTACAAAACCCGAGGAAGGCAGGGGGTTGGATCGGGAGATTGTTAAAAAAAGTGTGGAAAAACATTTGGGTAAAATAGAAGTAACATCAGTTATCGGTCAAAGGACGTGTATTGTGTCAATTCCGATCGCCGTTTAGCGCGATCACACTAAAAATTATACCAATGCGCGACTAAAAATGCAACTCTAGACCGATGTCAAACCTGGATTGCGGTTAGCGGATTGCGACTGTAAAATCGGCAATCTAAAATGGTATTAAGTGCCGCTTCCGCCTGCATCTATCCCCCTTGATTTGCCCATGTCAACAACAGTTTCTAATACCCACAGCTTGCTAGAACAGGCGATCGACCCCAAACCGCCGGTGCTGCCTCCAGACACACCCTTGAAAGTCGCAATTGCTGCCATGAGTCAGG
Organism: Microcoleus sp. S13_B4; assembly: GCF_036700885.1. Classification (NCBI taxonomy): domain Bacteria; kingdom Bacillati; phylum Cyanobacteriota; class Cyanophyceae; order Oscillatoriales; family Microcoleaceae; genus Microcoleus; species Microcoleus sp. S13_B4. The sequence goes on along the minus strand of NZ_JAUBPU010000047.1, from coordinate 37,071 downwards.
CGAGTGCCAGTTGCATTTTAATCGCGTTTGAGCAGCAATTGCTCGGAATTTTGACAGAGCGCGATGTTGTGAAAATAACTGCTAGCGAAATACCGCTAGCAGGGGTGGCAATTTCTGAGGTGATGACTGAAAACCCGATCGCCATTTCCCTCGATAAAGCGGGGAATATCTTCAAGGTATTGAGCATATTGCGATCGAAAACAATGCGTCATTTACCCCTCACAGACGAAGGTGGCAAGTTGCTAGGCGCTATCACCTGCGAAAGCATCCGTCAAATCCTCAAGCCGACCGACTTGCTGAAAACGTGGCGGGTTCAAGAAATTATGACTACACAAGTAATAGTTACCTCAAGCAGCGCCTCAGTTTTAGAAGTCGCAAAACAGATGAGAACCCAGCGGAAAAGCTGCATAGTCATTTGCAGTGAAAGTGACAACAAAAATCAAAAACCTGTGGGCATAATTACAGAACGCGACATTGTTAAATTCCAAGCTTCTGGGCTCGATTTCGCCAGCACTCCAGTCACCGCCGCGATGAGTTTTCCGCTGATAGCGTTGCAGGTAAAAGCCACCTTGTGGCAGGCTCACCAGTTAATGCAGCAGCACCGCATCCGCCGCTTGGTGGTGGTGGACGAGGAAGGATATTTAGCCGGAATTGTGACTGAAATTAGCCTGCTGCAAGCCTTAGATCCGGTAGAAATGCACGCAAATGTCGAGCTTTTGCAGGAAACAGTTGCCGACAAAATTCAGGAGTTGAACAAAATGAACGAAGAATTGCAAAAAGAAGCGTTGCGGAGAACAGAAGTAGAGGAAAAATTGCGAATTTTAAATGATAATTTGGAAGAACAAATCAAGCAGCGAACTTTACAATTAATTAATGCCAACAGTCAATTAAAAAAGGAAATACAAGACCGCAGCACCGCTGAAGCTGAAGTTCGCCGCCTCAACACCGAACTCGAACAGCGAGTTCTAGACCGCACAGTTCAACTAGCAGCCAGTAACGAAGAATTGCAGCAACAAATTAGCAGTAGAAAATTGCTCGAAGAAAAATTGCACTTTTCTGAAAGGAAAGTCCGCGCCGTTTTTGAAGCTATGACCGACATCGTTCTCGTGCTAGACCATCAGCGGAACATAGAAGTTTTGCCAACGAATGTGGCAGCGGCTTCTGAGCCTGATTGTGATATAGTCAGCTTGACCATAGAACATTTTTTTGACGAGGAAAACCCAGATGATTGGTGGGTGTTAGTTCAGCAAGTGTTAGAAACACAACAAACTCTCAATTTTGACTACAGCTTAACAGTTTGTGGTCGCGAAATTTGGTTTTCCGCCTGCATTTCTCTGTTCTCAAAAGATGCAGTCATTTGGGTTGCCCGCAACATCAACGCCCGCAAAATAGCCGAGTCAGCGCTGTGCCAAAAAAATGCAGAATTATCTCATACCTTAGAAGAACTGAAGCGGACTCAAAAAGAACTCATTCAATCAGAAAAAATGGCCGCCCTTGGACAGTTAATTGCCGGAGTTGCTCATGAAATCAATTCTCCTTTAGGGGCGATTCGCTCTTCTGTGCAGAACATCGCCGACTTCTGGACGGAACAATTGCAGCAGTTGCCGATATTTTTTCAACAACTATCCCCGGAACGGCGGCAGGATTTCTTTGCTTTGCTACACAAGTCCAGCCAAGAAACAGATACATTATCTAGTAAAGAAAAACGTCAGTTAAAAAAAATTTTGCAGGGGCAATTAGAATCAGAAAATATTGACGACGCCGCCAGTCTTGCCTGTACTTTATTAGATATCGGTATCGGCAATAATCTAGAAGGTTTTTTGCCTTTGTTGAAAGACAGCCAAAGTCGAAATATTGTTGTACAAACAGCCTACCAATTTGCTACGGTTCAAAAAAGCACTAAAAATATTGCTACTGCCACAGATAGGGCAGCCAAAATCGTTTTTGCTTTGAAAAGCTACTCTCGTTACGACCAGTCGGGTTCCAAAGTAATCGCTAATATTACCGACGGTATTGATACTGTTTTAACGCTTTACCACTACCAAATCAAACACGGTGTGGAAGTAGTCAGAAACTATGGTACTAATTTGCCCTCTGTGCTATGCTATCCTGATGAACTTAATCAAGTTTGGACAAATTTGGTTCACAATGCTTTACAAGCGATGGGCAACAAAGGAGTGTTAAAAATTGATGTCAAACACCAAGCGAACGCAATATCAGTCAGTATTACCGACAGTGGTCCAGGCATTGCCCCAGAGATTATGCCGAGAATTTTTGAGCCGTTTTTCACAACTAAACCTCCAGGGGAAGGCAGTGGTTTGGGATTAGATATAGTTCAAAAAATTCTGGAAAAACACCAAGGTGAACTGCAAGTAGAAAGCGTGCCTGGTCAAACAAAGTTCACTGTATCCTTGCCCATTTAAATCTCTGAGTGAAATTAAAAACCTTAGATAAAACGCCCCCATTTAAAAAATTAAATAGAGGAAATACTATGCCCAAACCAGTAATTTTGTGCGTTGACGATGAAGTTGTGGTATTAAATAGTTTAAAAATTCAACTAAAAAAAGAATTTGGCGATGCTTACCTCTATGAAGTAGCAGAAAATGCAGATGAAGCTCTGGAAATAATCGAAGAAATTCAAAAAGAAGATGAAAGTAATATTTTGGTCATAGTATCTGACTGCTTAATGCCTGGTATTAAAGGAGAGGAGTTTTTGATTGTAGTTCACCAAAAATATCCCAATATTGTGAAAATCATGCTGACCGGGCAAGCCGACGACTTAGCAATAGCACGGGTGAAAGAGCAAGCCAACTTGCACAGTTGTTTGTACAAGCCATGGGATCGAAAAGAATTAGTAGAAACTATAAAATCGGGTTTGGCAAAAATATGAATAATAAACCTGTGATTATTTGCGTGGATGACGAACCGATAATTCTTGAAAGTTTAAAAATAGAGTTAAAAAAAGCCCTGGGAGAAGAACACTTATTAGAAACCGCTGAAGGTGGCGAAGATGCTTTAGAGTTAATGGAGGAATTACTGGCGGAGGGCTGCGAAATTGTGGCAGTAATTTCTGACTATTTGATGCCCAATATCAAAGGGGACGAATTGCTGAAGCAGATTCACATAATCTCGCCAAAAACTATCAAAATTATGCTAACTGGGCAAGCAGACCTCGAAGCCGTGGCAAATACTATTAAATATGCTAAATTGTACCGATACATATCCAAGCCTTGGCAGTCCGAAGATTTGAAGTTGACGGTAAAAGAAGCGATCAACAGCTATTTTAGGGATAAGCAATTAGCGGAACAAAATGCTCAACTCCAAAAGCTGAATCAAGAATTGGAAAGTTTAGTCGAGGAGCGGACTGCACAACTGCGCTTGTCTGAGGAAAAGTTTGCTAAAGCTTTTCGTTCTTCTCCTAACCCAATTACTATTACCCGACTTAATGACGGTCGTTATTTAGAAGTTAATGAGGCTTTTTGCCAGACAATCGGTTATTCGGCAGCAGAAATTCTCGATTGCACGGCGCTGGAGTTGAATTTTTGGGAAAATATACAAGCCCGCGTCGAGTTGTTTAAAATTTTAGACGAAAAAAAAATTGTTCTCAACTACGAATTTGATTTTCGCACTAAAACTGGGGAGCTCAGAACTGGGCTACTGTCAGCAGAAATCATTGACATTCATGGCGAAACCTGCGTGATTTCTGTGATTCAAGATATTAGCGATCGCAAATTAGCTGAAGAAAAACTCCGAGCTGTAGCGGCTTCTTTAGCAGCAGCGCAAAGAATCGCCCGCGTCGGCAATTGGGAATACGATTTCTCGGCCAACACAACTACTTGGTCGGAAGAGTTATCTCGGATTTTTGGGTTCGATCCAACCCAGCCTGCGCCAACACTAACTGAGTTTTCGCAATACGTGCATCCCGGCGATCGACAAAAGTGGCAAACAACGATCGACGCTGCTATTGCTAGCGGGCAATCCTACAGTTTGGAATACCGCATCCTGCGGGCGGAACCGACAATTGGTGCCGATAATTGCCGGTCAAAAACAAGTGAAGGCGGCTTCATCCGCTACATCGAAGCCAGAGGAGAAGCAGTTGTCAACCAACAAGGGCAAGTGACAAAACTCTTCACAACTTTGATGGACATTACCCCTCGTAAACTTGCAGAAATAGCCCTAGCAGAGAGCGAAGAAAAATACCGGCATTTAGTTGAAACTTCTCAAGATATTATCTGGTCTTGCGATGCTGAAGGACACATTACTTTTGTGAACCAAGCAGTGAAACAAATCTACGGTTACGACCCTGAAGAAATGATTGGGTGTTCTTTTAGCGATTTTTTAGCGCCCGCACAAATAGACCGGAACAGGGAACTTCAGCAGCGCTTACTGACGCCAGATGCGGTGTTTCAGTACGAAAGTATAGTTTTAGGAAAAGACGGCAGACCAATTGATGTAAATACAAAGGTAATCGCGCGTTTGGACGCTGAAGGAAACATCATCGGCACAACAGGCACAGCTAGCGATATTACCGAGCGCAAACAAGCAGAAATAGCCCTGAAAAAAGCAAAAGAAGAAGCCGACAGAGCCAACAGGGCGAAAAGCGAATTCCTCTCGAATATGAGCCACGAATTGCGAACTCCCCTCAACGCAATTCTAGGTTTCAGCCAACTGCTGGCTCGCGACCCAGCCCTCGGTGCCGACCAACAGCAATACTTAGGAATTATTAGCCAGAGCGGGGAACATTTACTCGTCCTGATCAACAATATTCTACAAATGTCAAAAATTGAAGTCGGACTGCTGACGCTTAATAACAGCACCTTCGACTTGCACAAAATGCTAAAAAATATTGAAAATATGTTGAAGATCCAAGCCGAAAAAAAAGGGTTGCAGTTAATTTTTGATTTCCCCCCCGACCTACCTCAATATGTAGAAACAGACGAAAGCAAATTGCGCCAAGTGTTGCTCAATATAGTCGGAAATGCTATTAAATTTACTGGGGAAGGTGGTGTTAATTTGAGAATCAAACATGAGCTGTTAAAAAATCCACGTCACGCCGAGATGCCGCTAAGTGACAATGGCTGTTTGCTATTTGAAGTGGAAGACACGGGTTCGGGAATTTCTCCGGAAGAAATGGACAATTTATTTAAACCTTTTGCGCAAACAGAAAGCGGAAAAAAAGCTCAAGAAGGAACAGGTTTAGGCTTGCCAATTAGCAAACAATTTGTCCAGTTAATGGGAGGGAAGATGACGGTAACAAGCACCATCGGTCGCGGCAGTATTTTTAGATTTGATGTTAAAGTTTCGCTCCCTAATGCAGTGGAAATTCAGGTGGTTCAAACAGCTCGCCGCGTTGTGGGTCTCGAACCCGGACAGCCAGAATACCGGATTTTAGCTGTTGACGATCGCCTGGAAAGCCGATTGCTGTTGGTCAGAATGCTGAAATCCCTTGGCTTTGCGGTGCAGGAGGCTGAAAATGGCGTTCAAGCTGTGGAAATGTGGTCGAGTTGGGAACCTCATTTGATTTGGATGGATATGCGGATGCCGGTGATGGACGGTTACGAAGCTACTAAACAGATTAAAGCGCATTTGAAAGGTCAAGCAACGGTGATTATTGCTCTGACTGCAAGTGCTTTTGATGAGGAGCGATCGCTGATTTTGTCTGCTGGTTGCGATGATTTTGTAGCGAAGCCTTTTCGGGAGCAAGTGATTCTGGAAAAAATGGCTAAGTATTTGGGAGTCCACTATGTTTACGATCGAGAAGCTTCGCTAAGTTCTGATGCGGTGGCGTCCAGCGAGGTTCCCACGGCAAATGAAACGGCTGATTTGGCTTTTACGCTCAATGCTTCATTTTTTGAAGCTATGCCTGCTGAATGGATTAATGAATTGTATTTTGCGGCGGATGCAGTTGATAACGAGCGGATTTTTCGCCTGCTGTTGTCGATTCCTCCTATTAATGCTAGTTTCCGCAGCGCGATCGCCGATTTGGCGAATAACTTCCGGTGCGATCGGATTATCGATTTGATTGAGGAGTTTAGAAATTGTTGAAGGAAGAAGGAAGAACGGAGAGTAGCAAGTTTAGGATTATTGATGATTTAGCTTGAGCGCCTATTTGTAGAGTAGCCCGCAGGCGATCGGCTAATGTACTTGTAGCCAAGCTGCACACCCTGGTAATCATCAGTCATTCCCAATTCTTTAATCTCAAATTTTAAATCTCAACTAAGATAAGTTCTGTAAATATAAAAGGACTTGCTCCCGGAGGGAGTGCTATAATTAATATTTAAGCCGTTTTCCTAATTTCAACTATTCTTAAATTAACAAAAAATAGAGATAGATGACCAGCACTCAAACAAAACAGAATAAAGGCAACATATTAATTGTTGACGATACTCCAGAAAATTTGCAAGTTTTATCAGCAACGCTGTCAGATCGGGGCTACACAGTCCGAGGCGTAATTAACGGCAAAATGGCAATCAGAGCCGCGCGATCGGGTCCTCCAGATTTAATTTTGCTCGACATCAAAATGCCAGAAATGGACGGCTACGAAGTCTGTATGCAGCTCAAGGCAGATCCGCAAACATCAGAAATTCCCGTTATTTTTATTAGCGCTTTAGATGAAGTATTGGACAAACTAACCGCCTTTAAGGTGGGAGGAGTAGATTTTATTACAAAACCCTTTCATGTAGCAGAAGTTTTAGCGCGAATTGAACACCAACTGACTATCCAAAGACTGAAACAACAATTGATTGAGCGCAACAAAGAACTGCAAGAAGAAATAATAGAACGCAAAAAAGCCGAAGAACTAGCGGCTGCTGCATCCCTCGCAAAAAGTCAATTTGTTGCCAACATGAGCCACGAATTGCGGACTCCCCTGAACGCCATCCTCGGTTTTACCCAAGTCATGAGCCGCGACTCTTTACTCAACCAAGAAAATCTCGAAAATCTCCGCATTATTAACCGCAGCGGTCAACATTTGCTGGAACTAATTAACGATGTTTTAGACTTGTCGAAAATAGAAGCAGGGATAATTGGCTTAGATGAACGAAGCTTTGACCTTTATCAGCTCCTCGACACTCTCGAAGAAATGTTTCATGTCAAAGCTGAAACCAAAAAATTGCAACTGAAATTTTCCGTGGATGCGAATGTTCCCCAATATATAAAAACTGACGAAAAAAAGCTGCGCGTCTGCTTAATTAACCTGCTGGGAAATGCCATAAAGTTTACTCTCGACGGCGGCAGCATTTGGCTGCGCGCGAGCTTGGCAGACAAGCAACCACAGCCCGCCGCAGCATCGGAGATTTATCCTAACTCTACCTCGGCCCAGGAAAGTTTAATTTGGTTTGAAGTTGAAGATACGGGAGTTGGCATAGCAGCAGCAGAAATTGATACTTTATTTGATGCTTTCGTGCAGACACAAGCGGGGAGAAAAGCGGCTGAGGGTACGGGATTGGGTTTGACAATTACTAAAAAATACGTGCAGATAATGGGGGGAGATATTGGGGTAGTCAGTGTGTTAGGTGAGGGAACGAGTTTTAAATTTAATATCCGAGTATTTCCCGCTACTTCGTCTGAAATAACAGTCGCGACATTGCAGCGGGTGATCGGACTAGAAACAAACCAACCAGTTTATCGGATTTTAGCAGTTGATGACAATCAAGAAAATCGTCGGCTGCTGGTTAAAATGTTGCAACCAATTGGTTTTGAAGTCCGAGAAGCGGAAAATGGCTACCAAGCTGTTGAACTTTGGGAAAGTTGGCAGCCTCATTTAATTTGGCTGGATACGCGAATGCCAGTAATGGACGGTTTTGAAACTGTCAGACAAATTAGAACTAAAGAGAAACAAACTCAGCGACGAACTGTAATTATTGCTCTGACTGCTAGCACTTTTGAGGAAAGAAAAGGCGAAATTATCGCCGCAGGTTGCGACGATTTTGTGCGAAAACCTTTTCAAGAACAAATTCTCTTTGATAAGATGGCTTGCTACTTGAGAGTGCGCTATCTTTATCAAGAGTTGCCCCGGCTTCCTGTCGGGGCTTTACGGCGTTATTGTGTGAGCGAAAAACCCGATTCATTTTTCCGAGGGCTGCTGGCTCAGATGCCTCAAAGTTGGGTGCAGGAACTCTACGACGCGGCTAATGATGTTAATGAAGAGCTGGCGATTCAAATTGTCGATCGCATCTGGGAAAGTCATCCAACTTTAGCTGATGCTTTAAAAGATTTGCTTGCCGATTACCGACTCGACAAGATCATGGATTTAACTCAATCGAGTTTAAAATAAATGGATAATAGCGAAATTAAAGTATTGGTGGTTGATGACCAACCAAGCAATCTGCGGTTCTTATCCAAGCTGCTAATATCTCAGGGGTATCAAGTTTACCGAGCTATTTGCGGTCAACTGGCGTTGAATGTTGCGATCACCCATTGCCCGGATTTAATTTTGCTCGACATTAGAATGCCGGAAATGAACGGTTATGAAGTTTGTCGGAGACTGAAAGCGAAAGCTGAAACTGAACAAATTCCGGTGATATTTTTAAGCGTATTAGATGAAATGAGCGATAAATTACAAGCTTTTCGTGTTGGAGGTGCCGACTATATTACTAAACCATTTCAAGTAGAAGAAGTTTTAGCGCGCATCGACAAGCAAGTCGGTTTGCAAAAACTGCAACAGCAATTAAAAGAGCAAAATTATCAACTGCAACAGTCGCAGTCGCTGCTTGCTAGCATATTAAATAGTTCCTTAGACTGTGTGGTGGCTTATTCTGCCGTCCGCAACAGTGAGGGAAATATTGTAGATTTCGAGTGGCTGTTGATCAACCCAGCCGCCGAAAAATTTTATGGTCGGCGATTAAACGACATAGTTGGCAAGAATTTGTTGGCGGAAATTTCCCAAGTTAGCAATAACGGGTTATTTAATTTGTATGTTTCTGTAGTAGAAACAGGAGAAACTGTAGACCAAGAATTTTATTACGAACACGAGCCAGATACAAGAGCTTGGCTGCACCTTGTTGCGGTGAAATTAAACGACGGTCTGGCAGTCACCTTTCGCAACATTACCGAGCGCAAACGAGCCGAAATTGCCCTGCGAGAGAGCGAAGAACGCTTCCGCGCGATATTCGAGCAAGCGGCAGTCGGCATAGCTAAAACCGCGCTTGGCGGTCAATTTATGCGGGTAAATCCTGGCTTTTGCCAGATTGTCCGCTATGCAGAATCGGAATTGCTACAGCAAAATTGGGAGGCAATTACTCACCCAGATGATAGAGAAGCGGACAGAGAATACCTGCGATCGCTGTTATCCGGAAAGATTCAAACTTTTTCTGTGGAAAAGCGTTTGCTGTGCAAAGATGAGGCAGTGCGCTGGGCGAATGTTACTGTTTCGGCAATGCGTGATGTCAAGGGGACACTGCAATATTTGATTTGTGCGATCGAGGATATTTCTGAACGCAAGCTGGTACAAGAACTGCTGCAAGCTAGTTTAGACACTCAAACCCGCTACGCTCAAGAATTAACTCGTTCTAATGCCGAACTAGAACAGTTTGCCTACGTGGCTTCTCACGATTTGCAAGCGCCTTTGAGCACGATTTCCGGCTACGCTCAACTATTAGAAAAACGCTCTTCCAACCAACTTGATGCCCAAGGGAATAAATTTATCCGCAATATTGTTAATTCTTGCGAGCGGATGCAGGCGCTGATTGATGACTTGCTGGAGTATTCGCGGGTCGGTCGCAGTCAGAAACCTTTTGAGATCATAGATTGCAATCGGGTTTTTGAGGATGCTTGTGCTAATTTGCAGTTGGCCATCCGCGAGAATCAAGCTTCTGTTACTAGGGGCAATTTGCCAAGGGTAACAGGTGACTGTTTTCAACTGCTCCAACTGTTTCAAAATTTAATTGGTAACGCTATTAAGTACCGCAGCAGTGAGGCGCCGGTGGTGCAGGTGGGCGCTTCGCGTCAGGGGGATAGCTGGGTGTTTTCAGTGCAGGACAACGGTATTGGGATTGCCGAAGAGTACCATCCGAGAATTTTTCAGATTTTTCAGCGCTTGCACACCCAAAAACATTATTCGGGAACTGGTATCGGTTTAGCTATTTGTCAAAGAATTGTCGATCGACACGGCGGCAGCATTTGGGTAAAATCAGAACCGGATCGAGGCTCGACTTTTTATTTTTCTATTCCTCTACCAAAATGAAGTCAGCAGTCCGGCAGAAGCACTTACCTGCCCTTTACTTAAGCTTGAAATCTCTTTATCTTTTCTTTACAAAAATGCTTCTAAAGTGTAGCATATTCACTGATGACATCGAGCTAAAAATATATAAATATAAATATATTAGCTCGATCCTTATACAACTTAGAAATCAGCGGTGCGCGCAAGACTTGTGAGTTTTTTTCAACTTTATCCAGAGCATCTTGCTTTGGGATGCAGTAGTTTCCCTAGTAGTTCCCGAATCAAGATTTGTGATGTGTTTGCAGTTTGTAGGTTCTCGGACAGACTGCAAAGTGAAACAAGCATGATTCCCCAACCTTTGCAAATCAACGAAAACGGTAAATTGCTGCAACACAAATTCAGTGTTCTCAGCCAGATTTACCGGATGATCGCAACAGATGCTGTGCAGGTACTCAGACACGGCTCAAAGTCCAGCAACCTCACAAAAGCCGTTGGTAGTGAGGCAAAGCCGTGAATTATAAAAAGAAAAAATTTACTCTTTTAATAGCAAACGATGACGAGGATACGCGCTTTTTGATGGAGGAAGCACTGCGAGAAGTTCGATTAGCAATTACGAGCGAATTTGTGGAAAATGGAGAACAAGTGCTAGACTACTTGTACCGTCGTGGTCAATATTTTGCTAGCAGCAATTTGCCTCAGCCAGACTTGATACTTTTGGATCTGAATATGCCGAGACTGGACGGACGAGAAACACTAATTTCAATCAGATCTGACCCCCATTTGCAACAAATTCCGGTTGTAATGCTCACAACTTCGCACCGCAGAGGAGATATCTTGCTTTGCTACCGCTTGGGAGCCAATTCTTTCATATCCAAACCAGTCACTTTTGAAGGATTGTTAGAAGTAATGAAGACTTTATGTGAGTATTGGTTTGAAGTCGTTTCACTCCCGCCGGATATGTAAACTTTAATGGAGGGCTAAATCCATAGTTTGAGTGTATAGTGAATTTGATAAGCCGAAATATTTGCCGATCGCAAGTATCGCTCTCAAAACAAAAAAGTCGCCTTCGACCCGATCCCAACGCTATAGTTGTGTTAACACGTAAGCAATGTTTGAAAATTTTGTTGGTTGAGGATGACCTCGCAGCTCCGACAATGATCGAAGATCTTTTAGGGTCATTCACCGACTCTCTATTTCTCGTTCAAACTGTTAAGTCTCTGGAGATAGGAGCCGGATATCTGGAAGTAGAAAAGTTTGACGCCGTACTATTAGATTTGTCAGGGTCAGACAGCTTGAGAGGAAGCGAGGAGATCGCAGTTTTGAAAACGCGATGGCCCACATTGCCAATTGTGGTGCTGACAGATATCAACGATGAAAATAGGGCGCTGTCGATATTGCGCTGGGGCGCTCAAGATTGTTTGGTAAAGGGAAGATTTCACAGAACTCTGCTGGTGCGGGCAATCCATTACGCGATCGAACGCCAGCAAATCGAAGAACAATTGCGGCAGCAGGCTCTCCGACAGCGGCTGTTGGGCAAAATGATCGAAAATATTCGATCGTCAATAGATCCAGCAAGCATTCTCCAAAGTACCGTTGCAGAAGTGCGCCAATTTCTCCAAACAGACCGCGTTTTAATTTATCGCTGTCAGGAGTGGGTGTCTCAATTGGACGGGGAAGAGCAAAAAGGTGCGATCGTCGCAGGTGACGGTTTGCCAGAAGGTTATATTGAAAACCAAAATATTAGTGCTGCTTTGGCGGTGTCATGCTTTGTTTTAGTCGAATCACAGTCGGTACAAGCAATAGCAGATGTCAGCACTGCCCCCTTGGCTGGCAGTTGCAAAGAATTGCTGGCAGATTGTGAAATTGCAGCAGTTATCAGCGTGCCAATTTGGCAATCAGGCGATTGGGAAACGGCAAAAGAAACACAAGAAGCTACTGTTTGGGAAGTCGAGAAAAATCAAGAGGCAGCGGAAAATTATATCTGGAACCAGGCGAGTGGCAAACCGCAGGCGCACAGTAAAAATTTGCCGGATTCGATCGCAGAAAATGGCAATAGTTTGTGGGGAATGCTGACAGCATACAATTGCAGCGGTGTCAGGGAATGGCAGCAGTGGGAAATAGATTTTTTACAGCACTTGGCAAATCAAGTGGCGATCGCGATCGAACAATCTCAACTTTACCGCAAGCTAGCAATAGCGAATCAAAAATTGCAGCAACTGGCAACTACTGACGGACTGACTGGCATTGCCAATCGCCGCCAGTTTGATCGCGTTTTGAGCTTAGAGTGGCGCAGATTGGCCAGAGAAGAACTGCCGCTGTCTTTAATTATGTTTGACATCGATTTTTTTAAACTTTACAACGAGTTTTATGGGCATCTCGGCGGGGACGATTGTTTGCGCCAAGTTGCCGGGGCGATCGCCAGAGGAAGCAACCGGGCTGGGGATTTGACTGCCCGCTACGGTGGCGAAGAATTTGCCCTAGTGCTGCCCAACACTAGCGCCGAAGGGGCAAACGCTGTCGCCCGGAAAATTTGCGACGGCATAGCCAGCTTGAAACTGCCCCACGCGCGATCGTCGATCGGCCCCTACGTTACCCTCAGTTGTGGCATTGCGACAGCGATTCCTTCTGCCCAGGAATCTCCCAACACCCTAATTCGCAGCGCTGACAGCGCCCTTTATCAAGCCAAAACCGAAGGCAAAAATTGCATTTGTCACGCCCGCAGTAACTCGGAATCTTCCCCGATTTTTATGTAAAATTTGAAGGTAATTGGTAATTAGTAAGATGGTGTTTGATTTTTCACTCACAACTCATAACTCATATTGTTGACGTTAGCATCGGAATAATAATTTTTTGAGTGCAGTGTCAGCGGGATGCGATCGAGTGACCCGGAGCAAAGATAATGCTCGCTTGCAGGGTATAATTCCGATGTTACAGTATTTAATATTAGCCATTTCCGCTTCCTAATTTCCAATTACTAATTGCTAATTTATTGCCCCAAATTTGAATTCCTACCTGTTAAATTCGGTCGTACTGGAATTTCAATCAAAAACTCCGCTCCCTCACCTGGTGTCGAAGTACAACTCAATCTGCCGCCGTGGCGATCGACTATAATCGAGTGAGAAATCGACAATCCCAAACCCGTGCCCTTGCCCACAGGTTTAGTCGTGAAAAACGGGTCAAACAGCCTCGATCGCACCGACTCCGGTATCCCCCGCCCGTTATCCGCAATAGATACTGCTACGAAGCCCGCACCAGCCTGATAACTGCGAATAGCGATCGTGCTGGGATGTCGATCGCACTCCTCGATCGGACGCTGCTTGTCCCGTTCTTCCAAAGCATCGATCGCATTAATTAAAATATTCATAAATACCTGATTCAACTCGCCCGGAAAACATTCAATTTGTGGCAATATTTGGTAATCTTTAACTATCTGAATTTCTCCATGACTGCTGTGAGATTTTAACCGATTTTGCAAAATCATTAAAGTGCTATCAATTCCCTCGTGAATGTTGACAGACTTCCCAGCGGACTCGTCCAATCGCGAAAAGTTACGCAATGATTTCACGATCTCGACAATTCGCTCGGTTCCTACTTGCATCGAATTAAACAATCTGGGGAAATCCTCAGCAATATAATCCAAGTCTATTTCATTAATTTTATCCAAGACTGGGGCCGGAGGATTAGAACAGTAATGCTGGTACACTTTAATCAACTCCAGCAAATCTAAAGTGTAATTGCGAGCCGGAGTGAGATTGCAGTGAATAAAGCTAACAGGGTTATTAATTTCGTGAGCAACACCAGCAACTAACTGACCCAAACTCACCATTTTTTCATTTTGAACGAGCTGAGCTTGAGTAGTTCTGAGTTTGTTAATAGCTGCTTCTAACTCTAAGGCTTTTGAACGTTCTCGTGCTTCTGATTCCTGCAAAGCTGACTCGGCTTGTTTGCGATCGGCAATTTCAATTTGTGCTTGCTCAAACAGCATCGATTGCTGGATAGCGATCGCCAACTGCACGCTAATTTGTTTGAGACACTCGACCTCAATTTCCAGCCAGTGGCGGGGGCCCGCGCACTCGTGGGCAATCAATAGCCCCCACAACTTGTCGCTTTGCAAAATTGGCACTACCAAATTAGCTCGCACCTGAAATTGACTTAATAAATTAATGTAGCACTCGGAAAAATTAGCTTGGTAAATATCATCGACAGCTACAGCACGACCGTGTTCGTAAGCAGAAGCATAGCTGTCTTCAAAGCAGGAATCGTTAATAGTTATTCCCTGAATAGCCAGCCAATTTATCCCCACCGACTCGACATTTACAAAACCGCTCCAATCGGGATTAAACTGATAAATAACTGTCCGATCTGTTTGCAAAAATTGCCGTACTTCAGCAACAGTTTTTGTCAAGATTTCTTCTAAATTTAGAGAAGAGCGAATGCGTTCCAGCATCGCTACCACCAGGCGTTCCCGCTTTAATTGCTGGCGCAAGATAGCTTCGGCAAGTTGGCGAGTGCTAATATCTTCAATCACAGCAATTACATAGCTAGGTTCCCCAAACCCATCCCGCACTAATGATACAGTCATATTAGTCCAAACAAATGAACCTTCTTTGCGAATAAAGCGTTTTTCAAGGGAATAATTAAAAATTTCCCCAGCTAACAGTCTGTCGCGCGACTCGACATCGGCTGCTACATCTTCGGGGTGAGAAATATCTCCAACATTTCGCGCTTTCAGTTCCAATTCGGAGTATCCGACAATATTGCAAAAGCCTTGATTTGCATTCAAAAATTGACCGTCTGGCCACACTTTAACAATGCCGATCGCCGCTTGTTCAAATACAGCTCGAAATCGCTGTTCACTTTCTTGCAAAGCAGTTTCGGCTTTTTTGCGATGGGTAATGTCCATTGCCGTGCCAAACAGCCTCACCACCTGACCCAACTCATTTTTAACAGATTGTCCTTTAGCGTTAACGTGCCTGATTTCTCCTGATGGAACATAGATGCGGTGGTCGATGTCGTAAGCTGTCCCTTCAGTCACTGCCTTTTGCACAACTTGTGAAAACCTTTCTTTGTCATCGGGATGAATTTGCTCTAAAAGTTCTTCCATTGTGGGCGGCCGATTCAATTCTCGACCGTAAACTCGAAACAGTTCTTCCGACCAAGTAATAATTCCTGTCTCCCTATCGGATTCCCAATTGCCGATGCGGGCTATTTTTTGCGCTGCTTGCAACTGTTCGGCCAGTTGTTGCAGAGATGCGATCAACTGCGTTTTTTCGGCTTCTGCTGCAACGCGGGCGCTGATATCTTTATGAGTGCCTGTTATCCGCAACGGCGCACCCCATTCATCGTACTCGACTACCTTGCCCATCGCCAGAATCCACTGCCAATTGCCCGCTTTGTTGAGCATCCGAAATTCAACTTCATAGATATCAGTCTCACCTTCCAAATAGGAATTTAAACATTCCATTACCTTCACTCGGTCTTCTGGATGCAGCAACCTTTCCCAACCTTTGAGGTTATTTTCAATTTCGGTTTCTGCATAGCCTAGCATTGATTTCCAATAAAAGTCGAAATAAGTTTCGCCCGTAGCTATATTCCAATCCCACAGCCCCAAAGAGCTGCCTGAAACCGCCAACTGCAATCGCTCTTGACTGAGTTTTAATGCCGATTCGGTGCGTTTTATTTCTGTGAGGTCGGCAATTATGGCTATCATTCCTATCGGTTGAATAGCGCTATCTTTAATGCAGTTAGCTCGCAAAAAAGTTTCTCTAATGTCGCCATTTTTACTCTTAATTTCTATTTCACTTTCCCAGGAAAAACCTTTCCGCATCACCCTAAATAACTTTCTCAAATCTTGAGATTTTGGGTACATTACTGCTGGGCCACCGGCATTATTTAGTTCCTCAACTGTATAGCCGTAGCGCTGAATAAATGCTTGATTGTGATAAACGGAATAACCGTCCAAATCTGCGATCGCGATCGCATCACTAGCGCTGTCTACAGCTTGAGTTACCAGGCACAGAGTCAGTTCGGCTTGTTTGCGATCGGTAATATCAAAAATCGCTCTGTCGAGCCACAAAACTAGCCCTTCTAGATTGTAAGTTGGTCTACCTCTTTCCGACATCCACCGCACCGCGCCGTCAGCGCAAACAATCCGGTATTCTAGATTATACGGCTGTTTCGACTCTACTGCTGCCCTGATTTGTCGATCGACCATTTCGTGGTCTGCCTCATGGATAATGCTAGTAAAATTCCAGCGGTTTTTGCCAATAAAATCCTCGGCAGGATAACCACTAATTGCCTCAATTTCATCGCTAATAAATACCATCGTCCCATCAGCATCATACAAGCTGCGGCAGATAGCGCCGGGGATATTCTCAACGAGCGAGCGAAATCTGGCTTCACTCTCCCGTAAAGCTGCTTCGGTCTGTTTTAAATCAGTAATATCCAGCACCATGCCTTCCCAAACTATATCGCCTTCCTGCCCTATTTCTGTGGGATCATCAACTCGTTCCGGTCTCGAAACCCCTTGCAGCCACTTAATTTTTCCCGACGGCACAATCGCGCGCCATTCCTGCTGCCAGGGCTGCATATTCGCCGCAGAAACAGCAATAGATTCTTCAAATCTTTGGCGATCGTCTGGATGAATACAACTAAAAAATAGTTGGGGATTTTGCTGAATATTTTCAGGTTCCAATTCATATAAATCGCGGCTGCCCGAAGAAATGTAAGGAAAACTTTTTTGACCGTCGCTTGAGAGACGAAATTGATAAATTATTCCCGGCAAATTGGCAGCAAGTTGTCGCAGTCTAGCTTCGCTTTCTTGCTGCGCTAATTGTTTGCGCCTATCCTCAGTGATATCTCGAATTATTCCCACGAGAATTTTACTGCCCTCGGTATTTTCAAAGACAGCTTTTTTAGTAGACAGAATGTGCTTTGTACCGTGGGCGTCCGTAAATATTTCCTCACTCTCGTTTCCTTGCCCCGTCCTAAACACTTGTTGGTCAGTATGCCAAAAAATCTCAGCTTCTTGTTTTGGGAAAAAGTCATAATCCGATTTGCCTAGTAGTGCCTCGCGCTGCTTCCCGATCAGCTTGCAAAAAGCATCATTTAACAGTATCCAACGGTGCTGTTCATCCTTGACAAAAAGTGGGTCTGCAACTGCATCGATTGTATAATTCAAAAACTTTTTACTAGCTTCTAGTTCGGAAAGTGCTAAAACTTTATCTGTAATATCATTGATAGTTCCTGTCGTCCCCTGCGCCTCGCCGTTCCAGCCAAAAATAAAAAATTCTTGCACTTCCACCCAGCGAATTTCCCCATTTTTGGTAATATACCGACTTTCGTAACAACAGGATATTTCTTGATTTGGTCTCCGGCCTCTAAACAAATTTAAATATTGGTCTTGATCCTCAGAATGAATGTAACTCAAACAGGAAGTTCCTAAGCTTTCATCAACGGTAAATCCGGTAACTTCCGTCCAAGCCGGATTGAGAAAAGTCCAATTGCCAGCAGTATTTGTTTCAAAAACGACTTCTTTGATATTGCCAACAACCTGCTGGTATTTTTCTTGACTTTTTTGCCATTCTGCTTGCCGTTTCTGGCGGGCGATCGCGCACCTGAGCGTCCGCAACAGCAGCCGACTGTCTACTTGTCTTTTCACCAAATAATCTTGAGCGCCCGCAGCAATTAACTCGACGGCTAGTTCTTCGTCCTCGGCGGCTGTCAGAATGACGATCGGAATATTTATACCGCAATCTTGAAGTCGGAAAAAAGTATTAAATTTTAGGCTGTCAGGAAGTGAAAGATCTAATAAAATCACATCAAAAATTTTGTCGCTTAAAATTTCTATAGCTTCCCGGAGGCGAACTACATTGGTCAGATCAATTGATTTTCCTCGTTGGGGCTCAGACAGCAGTTCTTGAATGAGTTCTGCATCTTCTGCACAGTCTTCTACTAAAAGAATTTTCAAACAAGCAGGCGTTAAAGTTGACTCAAAAACAGATGTCATACCATTTTATATTTTATATTTTTGATTTGAGATTTGGAATGACTGATGACTATCGCCGTTTGGTTCTTGCGTACAGTGGCATTTTTTTTACTGCTATCCTTTTGCTATTTTTTAGTAATTATAAAATCTCAGCAGCGGATGCAGCTACCTAGCTCATGATTGGGGAACTTGAACCGCACGCTTGAGAGTGCGCTGTGTGCTTGCAGACCCCGCAGATTTATTTGTAGAATTGAGTTGTTCGCTGCAAGTTTTCCGCCTCGCCCCAAACCTAGTGGCCCAAAACTATCATACTCTTACCAATATTGCAACTCAACTCTGTTTTAATTTACAACCTTTGGCAGGGGAATAGCAAGAGGCAAGTCAAAAGAGCGGGGAGTAATCAAGATTGGCATTAGTGATAGCCTGTGAAATTTTAGATGATAAATTGCCGTTTAAAGCTTGCCTAAAGTGGCATTTTTTTTCAAAAGGGTATCACTACTAAACTACGAGAATTACCGTTTATTTACAAAATCCGCTCTGAGATTGTCTTCGGTTAATGACCCGGAATTAGCGCCTATTTGTATTGAGCAATGTAAGTCCTCTCTTGAGTGAGGAACCAAGACTTGCATTCCTTGCTACAAATTTAATTACAAACTTAAGTATGGTTGTCTACCCGACACAATTTAACTCAGTTGACTCGCTCAATTTTTCTGCGGTTTGGGCAGCACAACTGTAAACACGCTGCCTTGACCCACATTGCTGCTAATAGCAATCTCACCGTTAAAAGGTTTTAAAAGTTCAATACAAGTATAAAGTCCTAGACCTGTTCCTGTCGGTTCGCCTTCGGTTTTTTCCTCGCCTTTAGGGGGCTTGGAAGTGTAAAAAGGGTCAAAAATTTTTGACAAATCTTCAGATGATATGCCGCATCCCGTATCTGCAATATCCATGTATATGTTCGAGTCGTCTTGCCGAGTCACGATAGTTATTTCTCTACTTTTCTTTTCCCACATAGCATCCATTGCATTATTAATTAAATTATAAAATACTTGAGAAACATAGGAATAAATTAATGGAATACTGGCAATTTCTTCGTCATAAAAGTATTTTTTTCTAATCTTATTTTTAAAATACAGGTTCCCTTCCAATAGCTGAATTTCTCTCTGCACTAAATCATTGATATTCACCGGGTGCAAATCTTGCTTTTGCTCGTTTCGGCTTTTCATCATCAGAGTATCCATGATCTGATTGATTTTTGTGACAGCTTGAAAAATATACTTAGTATAATTAAACAGAGAGTCTTCTTGAATTTGTGTGGCTTTTGTTTCAATCAAATCGACGCTAGTCTGGATCACTTGCAGGGGACTTTTGAGGTTGTGAACCATTCCCTGGGTCAAACGTCCGATGATGGCTGTTTTTTCCTGGTTTATTAATTGCTTGGTTTTTTGTTCAACAAGTCTTTCCAGGTTTTGGTTGAGGTGGGCAAGTTCGAGGTTTTTTTCTTCGAGTTTTTTTTGCAAGCTGCGGATTGTCAAGTGGGTTTGAATCCGGCTCAAAACTTCTTCGTGCTGGAAAGGCTTAGTGATGTAGTCAACAGCTCCTGTCTGAAAGCCTTTTACTTTATCAGGCGTATCGGAAAGGGCGCTCATGAATATGATGGGAATATCTTGCGTTGAGGGGTCTGCTTTCAAACGGCGGCAAGTTTCAAAACCGTCAATTCCTGGCATCATGATATCCAAAAGAATCAAGTCTGGATGGATGTAGTCAATTTGCTCGATCGCACTTTCGCCGTCTAGAGCCACTAATACTTTAAACCCGTAATTCCTTAACAACTCGAAAAGCACGTCAAGATTTGTTTGGTTGTCATCGACAATTAGTATGATGCTTCTTTCGGAATTCTTATCGTTCATATTCAAGGAAAATATTCAAATTTTTGATTTTTGAGTTGTGGGTTGTGACGTTAAATCGGATTCAATGAATTTTCTGCGGCTCTAGAAACCCGGTTGCTTCCTAGATGCTTCTATTTGCAATAACCCTTTAAGGAGCCGGCTGCGAGCCCGGGTCGCCCAAGCAAATTAAGTTGTCGCTTCCCGGGAGGCCAGAACCCCTGATTGAGAATGGTGCTCTGGGCGCGAGATTTAACTGATTTTGAGTTGTCTGTTAGCTACCGTCAATTTTATGACAAATGTTGCTTCAAAAAATCTCGAATTTGCTTGAGCTGAAATCCTTTAGCAAGTTGGCGCAGGTGATGAACGAAAGGCACTAATGTCGGGTCAGAATCTTCGAGTTTAGCAGTTTCTTCCAGAATAGCTTCAATATCGCCCATTGCAGCCAATCTTAACAACGCCAAGACTGACTCTGAGGCAGGAGACACCATCGTTGAGTCAGCAGCAGCAATCTCAGAAGATGCTTTGGCAGTTTGATCTGTCCGCTTTTTGGTTTGTGATCTTTCTTCGTAAACCCATTCTAGTCTCAAATGCAGGCGCAATAATTCTAAAAGCTCGTTAGTTTGAATCGGCTTGGTGAGAAAATTATCGCAACCTGCAAGTATGCTCTCTTGCTTGGTAGTCTCGTAAACGTTAGCAGACAAAGCAAGGATAACAGTATCTTTTACTTCCGGCAACTCTCGCAGCCGCCTAGTAGCTTCCCAACCGTTCATTACGGGCATCAGCAAATCCATTAAAATTATATCCGGTAGAAATTCCTGTGCTTTGTGCAAGCAGTCTTCGCCGTCTGTAGCTTCTACAATTTCAAAGCCTAAATGAAAAAGCAGCCTGTGCAACATGGCGCGATTTACTTCGTGATCGTCCACTATTAGCACTTTCCGCTGGGGGCCAGTAAAACCTACAAGCTGCCTTTTTTCTTGCCGGGAGGCGAGTTCCGAAGACGGGGCAACTGCAGGCAAGTCTAGATCCACCCAAAATATGCTGCCTTTGCCGGGGGTACTTTGGACGCGAATTTGGCTGCCCATCATTTTGACTAATTTTTGGCTGATGGAAAGTCCCAGTCCGGTACCTTCGACGAAATTGTTATGATCGCCCACTTGATGAAAAGGCAAAAATATTTCTTCTAATTTATTCTGCCCGATGCCAATGCCGGTATCTTCGATTTGAAAGCGAATTTTAGGGGTAAGGGCATGATCGCTGGTATTTTCTGTTGTTATCACCTCGCGCGCTTCTGTTGTTCCCAGTGGCGGGAGCGACATTTGCTGCGCGTCTAAATTCGCGGTCAAATTGATCGTTTGACTGGCAATTTCCGCTGTCAAACTAGAATTTTCGCAGTTGGTTGGAGGATAGTTATCGGGGAAATTTTCTGCATAACCGACTTTGAATGTAACGCTGCCACTGTTCGTAAACTTAACGGCATTGCTGAGCAAATTAATCAAAACTTGACGCAACCTTTTTTCGTCTGCCAAAATTCCGTCTGGAAGCGCTGAAACCTGCTCGTAATTAAAGGCAATTCCTTTTTGAGCAGAGCGCATCTGGAACAAATCAATAATACTTTTCACAAAACTAGAAAAATGCACGTTTGTCACCGACAGATCCATTTTACTAGCTTCGATTTTTGAGAGGTCTAAAACATCATTAATCAGCATCAGCAGGTGGTTGCCGCACTGGTGAATGTTGTTAAGACTTTCCTGCTGATCTGCGGTAAAATTTTTATCGACTTTGAGCAGTTGAATGTATCCCAAAATTCCGTTCAAAGGCGTCCGCAATTCGTGGCTCATGTTAGCGAGAAAGTCGCTTTTAGCGCGGTTGGCGGATTCGGCGGCTTCTTTAGCTAATTGCAGGGCGGTTTCTGCAAGTTTGCGATCGGCAATTTCAGTTTGTGCTTGTTCAAATAGCATCGATTGCTGAATGCCGATCGCCAACTGCACCCCCAATTGTTTTAGGCACTCTCCCTCGAATTGCTGCCAAAGACGCGGGCCCGTGCAGTGGTGGGCAATTAACAGCCCCCACAAGTTTTCGCCTTGCAAAATCGGCACTACCAGATTCGCTCTCACATCGAGCCGAGTCAACAAAGCCAAGTGGCAGTCTGCCAGACCGGCATTGTAAACATCTTCTGTGGCTCTAATTCTGCCGTCTCGGTAAAGAGTAACGTAGGCTTCCCCAAAACAGGGGTCATAAATTTCCATTCCTACAATTGGTCGGGAATTTTCGGCAACCGACTCGACAGCGATAAACCCGCTCCAATCCGGCTTGAATTGGTAAATAATAGTGCGGTCTACTTGCAAAAACTGCCGCACTTCTTCGACACTTTTAGTAAGAATTTCTTCGAGATTGAGAGAAGATCTAATGCGTTCCAGCATGGCGACAACCAACTGTTCGCGCTTTAATTTTTGGCGCAAAATTACTTCTGATTCTTTGCGTTTGGTGATATCTGTAATTACTCCTATTAAGCCGATGGAATTACCATTAATATCTTGAATGCTATCGGCTCGCACCAGAGCAGTTACTGCTTCGCAGCTTTTAGTTCGCATGGCCACTTCGCCGCACCACGAGCGACCTTGGCGAAGGCTTTTATAAATTTGTTTGTAATTTTTATGCCGGACGTAAAGCGCGGCCATATCGCCAATATCGTTAAGTTCTTCCACGGTGTACCCGTAGCGCTGAATGAAGGCTTGATTGTGGTAAAGAGACCGCCCTTTCAAGTCGGCTATCACGATCGCGTCGCTGGTACTTTCGACGGCTTGAGTGACCTGCAGTAAAGCTAATTCTGCTGCTTTGCGATCGCTGATATCCGTCATCGAACCCACCATCCGCAGAGGGTTTCCGGCTTCGTCCCACACTGCTTGAGCGCGGGCGAGTACCCACTTATAGCTGCCGTCTTTGCACTGCAAGCGGTATTCCGTGGCGTAATTCGGGATTTGGCGATCGAGATAACCTTGGATCGCTGCTTGCACTCTTGAGCGATCTTCTGCATGGAGGCGATCGATCCATGCGCGGTTGGTGCTGTCTATTTCGCCCTCTGCGTAACCTATAATTTCGTGCCAGCGGGCCGATCGAAAAGCTTCATTTGTTTGAAGATTCAGATCCCAAATTCCGTCTTGATTGCCTTTGAGAACTAACTGCCAGCGTTCTTCACTTTTACGCAATTCTTCTTCGGCTTGTTTGCGCTGAATATGAGCGCCCAACTGAGTCGCTACCGCCTTGACCAACTCTACTATACGCGGTTCCATAATCGATCGGTCGCGCTTGCAGAATATTAAAACTGCCAGCACCTCTGATCGAGCGCGAATTGGCACTCCGAAACAACTTTTCAATCCGAGTGCTGCCGCCATTTGGGTTCTGGTAAAAAAATGATTATTGGCTATAGAAATATCTTCTATCCATTCTACCTTTCGGGTTGACCAAATCCGTCCCGGCACTCCTACTCCGGAGGCGAATCTAATTTTTTTACTTTCGTGGCCGAACCTATCTAAATCGCGATCGCTAGCGTACCAATTTTTGCTGTGTTCCAAAAAAGTACCGTTAGCAGCCGGTATCCAAGCTTCCGCAAAATTCCAGTCGATCGCATTGCACAGCAACCGCAGGATATCTGAGAGGGCACTGTGCAAATCTGCCGACTGACTAATGGCTTGAGTTGCTGCCAGCAACAGCTTTATTTCATCTTCTGCTTGCTTGCTTTCTGTAATATCAGTTCCCGTGCCCAGAATTTGTTTTAACTTACCGTCTGCTGTTTTCGCAAATACAGTATCTCGGCTAACCATCCAGCGCCAAGAACCATCCTTGTGCCTAATGCGGTATTCTATTTCAAAGATATCCCCTTCGCTGCCTGTTTCGACTTGCAGTAAATAATCCGGCATTTTGAGTGAATCTTCGGGGTGGATTAAAGTTGACATCATCCACGGCCCCATTGCCTGAATCTCTTCTACTGTATAGCCGAGAATGTGGTATATAGAAGCGTTAGCATAGATATTTTTTTTTTCAATTAAGTCACAAACATACAAAATATTAGGACTGGCCCCAGCAATTTGTTGACTGAATCGCTGGCTCTCTTGTAGTGCTGCTTCTGCTTGTTTTCTTTGGGAAATATCGCGAACAACGCAAATAGTTTCTCCGTCGGCCAGCATTGTCAGTGATACATCTATAGGGACTTTCGAGCCGTCGCGGCGGCATCCTACTGCTTCGGTCATGTACCAACCTTTCTTCACTAAATTGGGCATAACTTCTTGCTCAAACCTTTGCAGTTCTGCATCTTCGTAGAATACTTGCCAACTTTTGCCTAACACTTCTTCGATAGAGTCGTAACCGTAAATTTTTAGTTGGGCTGCGTTCCAATAAATAAACTCTCCGTTGGCATCGAGTATAGCGATACCTTCGGAAGCGGCAGCCATTGCCGCTGCTTGCCTGTGGAGTTTTGACTCGAAACGTTTGCGATTCGTGATGTCGCGGACTATCGCGATAATTTCGTCATCTGTGCAGAAAACAATTCTCGCTTCAAAATCGTAGAGTTCACCATTAACTGGCATTTGATATTCTACGACTTCAATCTCGTCGGTGTCGATCGGTTGTTGATTGCCAGACAAGATTTTGTCAGCAAAAGCAGTCGGCAATATGTCTTGTGCTTTTTGGCCGATTAGGCTTTTTTGCGGTAGGAAATTCTCGAAATATTTGGCAGGTTTGAAGTCTACAAAAGTGCCGTCTGCCCGACAGCGAAATATCATGTCTGGGATCGCATTTAAAAGAGCGCGGTTGGTGGCTTCGCTCTTGCGTAATTCAGCTTCAGCTTGCTTGCTCAATGTAACGTCCCGAGCAACGGCATAAATCAAACCTTCTTCTGCAAACGGCGATGCCGTCCACGACAGCCATTTATAAGTACCATCTTGGCAAATATAGCGATTTTCTAAGCTAATAACGGGGTTGCCTTTTTTAAGTTTTTCTAATTCAGCTAGAGTTATTGGTCGGTCTTCTGGATACACAAATTCAATCAAAGGTTGGGCTAGCATTTCCTCGCTGCTGTAACCGAATACATTTGACCAAGCGGGGTTTAAGCGTTTGAAATAGCCGTCAAAACCTGCAATGCAAAGTAAATCCAGCGAGAGATTAAAAAATCGATCGCGGTCTTGCTGGGTTTGTTTTAATTCGGTGACATCCATCACCAAACCGTCCCAAACTATATCGCCGTTGGCTTGTTTTTCCGGTCTCGACGCGCCTTGCAGCCACTTCACTTTGTCCGGCATAATTTGCCGCCACTGGTGCTGCCAAGCTTGCTGAGTCACCGCTGAAGTTGCGATCGACCGCTGCAAATCTGATATGTCGTCTGGGTGAACTGTTGCAAAAGCCAAAGCGGCATTTTCTTCTATTTCTTCTGGCTTTAAATTGTATATCTGCCAACTGCCCGAAGAAACGTAAGTAAAAGATGTTTTACCATCTACATAAAGCCGATACTGATAAATCATTCCCGGCACGTTGTCGGTCATTATTTGAAATCGAGCTTCGCTTTCCTGCAACGCTATTTGCTGGCGCTTGTAATCCGTCACATCTCGCATTGTCCCGACCAACATTTTAGTGCCGTCGGTTTTGGTGAACACAGTTTTTTTAGTAGATAGAATGCGTTCTTTGCCCACGCTATCTATAAAAGTTTCTTCGGTTTGCTCAGGAATGCTTCTTTGCAATACTTGCTCGTCTTGTTGCCAAAACAAATCGGCTTGTGCAGGGGGGAAAAACTCATATCCCGAGTTGCCTATGAGTTCCGATCGCCTTTTTCCTATCAAGTCGCAAAAAGCGTCGTTTAATACGACCCACCTGTGCTGCTCGTCTTTGACAAAAATTGGATCGGGAGTAGCATTAATCGTATGATTTAAAAACTCTTCTGACGCTTTTAATTGAGCTTCGTAATGGTAGCGATCGCTCACATCCAAGACTATTTTAATCATCCTGTCGATCGAGCCATCGCGACCGCGAATACAGCGCAGAGAAACTCTAGTGTAAACTGTTTCTCCGTCTTTTCGACGCCACCTTTTGTCTAAAACATAGCCTTCACTTTCCCCGGCTAAAACTTTTTTTAACGGCTGTAAGCTGGCCTGCAAGTCATCAGGAAAACCCCACTGATCCCAATTGTTGTGCAAAAACTCTTGGCGATCATACCCCAGCAAATCGCACAAAGCATCGTTAACTTCCAAGCACTTGCATTTTTCTGGTTCTGAGGGGGAAATTGGAGGAGCAATAATCGCAATTCCGACGAGAGAATTCTCGACTACCGAGCGATATTTTTCTTCGCTTTTTCGCAAAGCTTCTTGGTTGTGCTGGCGCTCGACTGCGTAGCGGAGCGATCGAATTAACACTTCGCTGTCGATGTTTCGCTTGACTAGATAATCCTGAGCTCCGGCTTGAATTGACTGCACGGCAAGCTCTTCATCGTTGCGGGCCGTCAGTACGACAATCGGAGTATTTAGGCTGTATTCTTGTATTTTGACAATTGTACTTAAGTCTTGGCTGTCGGGCAACGAAAGGTCTAGTAAAATCACATCAAAATGTTCACCGACCAAAAGTTGCTGCGCTTTGCTGAGACGGTCTGTACAGTTTACTGACAGCCTTTGAGGCTCGGCTCGGCTAACATTTGTTTCTAATAATAATTCTTCGATCAGATCGGCTTCGGCTTGATTGTCTTCGACTAGAAGAACTTTAAAGCCGTTTCGCTTTGCGGCTGAGCTCAAAACTGATATCATATACCTTGTTTTTTGTCATAAGGCAGTCGAGCTAACTATTATAGCATATAAATAATTGCCTCGCCCCAAATCCCGCCACTCCAAGTTAAAAACTCGGTGGTTCAACAACTACAATCCGCTCTATGCGACTGTTTTTTTGCTCTAAGTAGATCCACGCAATCAGAGGCAAAAATTTTATGGTTTTTAGGAGTTCGGTTTCCGGAGGAAACTAAGCTGCTTGGTGTTGTGTTGTTAGGGCTAGCGCCCCGGTCAGTCGATTTTAGATTTTAGATTTTAGATTTACTCCAGAGATTAATCGGGAAGGTCGAACCTTAGTCTCAAATTTTTGCCCACTCACGACTCCTTTAGGAAACTTGTATCCGTTTTTGGGCGGGTGCAGCCGATCGCGCGAGCAAACCCCACCCTTTGTTGTCCTTCAATTCCCCTAGCAACACCATCCAAGCCATATCCCCGCACCAATGAGCGCTCAACGCAAAAAAAGCGGTGCGAACTATCTTCACTATTCATATTTTTACCACTTCTTTTATAATACCTTACATAAACTCATTACTGCGAATCCTTTACTTTTTGCAATCAAATAAATTTTCTCCCGAGGTCTTGCTATTTAGCAAAAAAGTGATAGTCTTTAAATAGAGGCAATCGAAAACTCGGTTGATACAGCCTAGGAAAAAATCAGAGAATTTTGGTAACAAAAATACAATTCAAAATAAACCGTATTTTGTTTACTGTCCTTTGACCGAACTGAGATGAAGTTGAGAGGAAAAAAGCAATGATAGAAAAATTCGAGATAGCCCCAAAAACCGTTTTAATTACCAAAGAAAAAGCCTTAGTATTGTGGTTTGATGAAGTCGGCATCGCCGACATCCCCTTAGTAGGTGGAAAAAATGCTTCTTTAGGCGAAATGATTCAACAGTTAACCGCGCAAGGAGTCAGAGTTCCCAACGGATTTGCAACTACAGCACACGCTTACCGCTACTTCATCCAGTCAGCGGGTTTAGAAGCTAAATTGCGCGAAATTTTTGCCGATTTAGACGTAGAAGATTTGCAAAACCTGCGACAAAAAGGCAAGCAAGCGCGGGCACTGATTCTGGACACACCGTTTCCGCGAGAACTGCAAGCGGCGATCGCGGATGCTTACGAGAAATTGTGCGATCGCTACGGCGACAGTACAGACGTAGCAGTGCGTTCCTCCGCCACCGCCGAAGACTTACCAGACGCGAGTTTCGCGGGACAGCAAGAAACCTACCTCAACGTCCAAGCTTGCGCTGGTGTCCTCGAATGCTGTCACAAATGCTTTGCTTCCATATTCACCGATCGCGCGATTTCCTACCGCCAACAGCGAGGTTTCGACCACTTTGAAGTCGCCCTATCAGTCGGCGTCCAAAAAATGGTGCGATCGGACTTAGCATCCTCCGGCGTCATGTTCAGCATCGACACCGAAACCGGATTCAAAAACGCCGTATTAGTAACCGCAGCCTACGGATTAGGCGAAAACGTCGTCCAAGGCACCGTCAACCCCGACGAATACTTCGTCTTTAAACCAACCTTAAAACAAGGTTTTCTCCCGATTTTAGACAAACGCCTCGGCAGCAAAACACTCAAAATGGTGTACGATATCGGCGGTTCTAAATACACCAAAAACGTCTCCGTCATAGCAGCAGAAAAAAATAAATTTGCCATACAAGATGATGAAATTCTGCAACTAGCAAAATGGGCAGTAGTCATAGAAGAACACTACTCTAAAGTGCGTGGAACTTATACCCCGATGGACATTGAGTGGGCGAAAGACGGCAATACGGGTGAATTGTTTATCGTCCAAGCGCGACCCGAAACGGTACAATCTCAAAAGTCGGCTAAAATTTTGCGAAACTACAAATTGCAAGGTTCCAGTGCAATTTTGGCAAAAGGACGCGCCGTTGGCGAATCAATCGGACAAGGCAAAGCCCGCGTGATTTTAGATGTGCACAGAATCGCTGAATTTCAATCAGGAGAAGTTTTAGTTACCAACAAAACAGACCCGGATTGGGAACCGATTATGAAAAAAGCAAGTGCGATCGTCACCAATTCCGGTGGCCGCACTTGTCACGCCGCGATCATCGCCCGAGAAATGGGAATTCCCGCCATTGTCGGCACCGGCGACGCCACCCAAATCTTGAAAAACCATCAAGAAATCACTGTTTCTTGTTCGGAAGGAGACGAAGGCAAAGTTTATGCCGGTTTGCTTCCTTTTGAAATTCAAGAAACTGCGATCGCGAATTT
Organism: Microcoleus sp. S13_B4; assembly: GCF_036700885.1. Lineage (NCBI taxonomy): Bacteria > Bacillati > Cyanobacteriota > Cyanophyceae > Oscillatoriales > Microcoleaceae > Microcoleus > Microcoleus sp. S13_B4. The sequence goes on along the minus strand of NZ_JAUBPU010000047.1, from coordinate 7,998 downwards.
ACCCCGCACCCGCACTCAAATTTTAATGAATGTCGGGAATCCAGAAGAAGCCTTTGGTTTATCAGCAATTCCTTGCGACGGCGTAGGCTTAGCACGGCTGGAATTCATCATTGCCAATCACATTAAAGCACACCCGCTGGCACTAATTCACTTTGACGAATTGGTAGATGAATCAGTAAAAGAAGAGATTGCAGAACTGACAGCACTTTACCCACACAAACCAGATTTCTTCACCGACAAACTCGCCCACGGAATAGCTACAATTGCCGCCGCATTTTATCCCAATCCAGTTATCGTGCGGATGAGCGATTTCAAGAGCAACGAATATGCTAATCTTTTGGGAGGACGGCAGTTTGAACCCAAGGAAGAAAACCCGATGATCGGGTGGCGTGGGGCCTCTCGCTATTACGACCCAAATTACCGCGAAGCTTACGCTTTGGAATGCAAAGCATTAAAGCGAGTTCGGGATGAAATGGGCTTGACAAATGTAATTCCGATGATTCCATTTTGTCGCACCCCGGAGGAAGGGCGAAAAGTGTTAGCCGAGATGGCAAAACACGGTTTAGTTAAAGGCGAGAACGGCTTGCAAGTGTATGTGATGTGCGAATTGCCTAGCAATGTGATATTTGCTGACGAATTCGCGCAAGTTTTTGACGGATTCTCGATCGGCTCTAACGATTTAACTCAGTTAACATTAGGATTAGACCGGGATTCTGCTTTAGTCGCGCACCTTTTTGACGAACGGAATGAAGCTGTCAAGCGTATGGTAGCAATTGCCATTAAAGCCGCCAAGAAGTACGATCGCAAGATTGGGATTTGCGGTCAAGCGCCCAGCGATTATCCTGAGTTTGCTCGTTTCTTGGTTGAGTTGGGAATTGATTCGATTAGTTTGAATCCCGATTCGGTTTTGAAGACTTTGTTAGATGTTGCTAAGGTAGAAGGTGCGGGTTCGTTGATGGATTTAGCGGGGGAGGTTGCTAAAGTGTAACCGTTTTAGTTTTTGAGATAAACCGGGTTTTTTAAACAATAGCTGCGCCCTTTCCTGGCTTGGTTGTTTGTGAACTCGACCCGGTTTCTCATATCTAGTCATGTAAAATCACCGAGCTCGCGTTTGTAGTGATGAATCCAAGTTCTGTGATTTTTATGAGGGCTTGCATTCGTCACTACCAAACTATTTTATTGCGGGTAATTGACCTGGCATAATATCACACCATACCTTCGCTTCTGGCTTTGTTGGGCTCGGGAGATGCGCTTTACGAAGAAACTGGCGCCAAAAGCGATCGCCCTCCGAACCCGCCAGCTAACGGTTAACACATGGGCCGCCTAGTTTGAGACTTGCTCGGGAACTTTTCTCCTTTAAAACCGTCGTTTCTGAGATAATTTTCCGTTGCCGATCGCCTAAATCAAAAAACATATTCTCCACATAAGCTCTCACAAAGTGCTAACTGTTCTCCTAATTATTTTCATAGGTTTAGCTCCCTCGCTGCTGTCTTTGTGGGTGATGCGCTCTGCTCAGAGCCAAGCCCGCGATAGAATTGCAGCGGCTAGGCTTGCGGTAGCGAATAGAGCCATGCGAACTCAACTACCAACTGCCGATCGCACTTACATACAAAGCCTCGGTTATTCGATCGGCGATATCACTTGCGAGTATAACGCCCGCTCTAATTACATTCGCTGCGCGGTTAATCCTTCGGGGCCCTGTCAAGATTGTCCGTACTACCAAGCCAGAACTCTTGACGTTCGAGAGCAAAAGATATAGCTTGTATTGGTGCTTATATCTATGCCTATTTGCGGATGTAGTAATCAATGAGTTAATATGTACTTACGTGTAAGGATTATTGGTGAAGCTTGTTTTGGACGACCCACGCCAAAACTCAGCAATTAAAACCTAATCGAGCATTATTGCTTGGTTACACTTGCCATAACTGGCGGATTGCGATCGCTGTTTTTTTAGTTTAGGATTTACGCTCCGAAACCAAGTTTAGACCATAAATTTTGGTTGGGTGGCCAGAAAACTCCGAATAAATTGGGTTTCTCGTCTCTTGGGCCTAACTCCAGCAGTTAAAAAAATTAGCGAACCAAAATCGCAAGTAGCTGATGGGAAAATCTCCAAGCCAGTTTCTCCAAAACATCCTAAAAAATGCTGCACGAAAAATAGTCCCGAGCATTTACCTTAAACAGAAACCTGCTCGAAGACTCGCTTGTTGACAGTTTGAGACGTTAGTTGTGGGCGACACTAATCTGTTTTTGCGATCGCAGCAAAACAGTCTCAAACCAGGATTGCTGTCTTCAGACTGCAAGTCATGAATTTTTAAGACGCCTCGTCGATACAGGGTATGTATATTTTAATTTAAGGACACGCCTTCGGTACTGCTGGCCTAATTATGTCACGGCCAACACTCCCTAATTAAGGTGGGGTTACTATTGTTAACAGGGCTTGCCCACCAAAACCAAAGAAACCTAGTTTTTTACCGGGAGCGAGGGCTGTAACGAAGTCTTTTCGTCCATCAAACCCGGTTTCTGCGTCAATAAATGCTGAAATTTCTCTGCAAATAAAGTGCCTTAGACGATGACAGAAAACCTCATTAAGTAAATTTTTGAGAACTCGTGTTATTGTCTAGTGCCTGGTGTAAGAGATATGCGTGTCACCGATACACTCGCTAACACAACAGAAAGCTGAAGGCAAAAAATCACCCGATAGATGCTCGGGATTTAGACTCCCACTTGTCAGAGCTTCTGCAGGCGATATTTGCAATGCTATTAAATATCAAGATAGCACTGCTTTTTGCTGAGTAAAATTTGCTTCTTGGTCTTTCTATAAGTCAAGAATCAGAGCCTCTTACTCTGCTATTTCAGCTTCTCCATATGTGATAATTAGCATCTTGCAGTGGGTATATCATCTACAATCCGTGAAACAATTTGACCATGCAAAGCATCTGCCACAAACCAATTATAACTAAAAAAATAGGTGACTCCAGCGCAAGGATTGCGGGCGCAAACTCCCGAACAAGAGCAACTTATCATCAGAAAAAACAAATAAAACAAGTAAAAACAGAGGAGTATTTCCTGTCCCACAAACTCCGTGGCGGCGGGGGAATTGGGCATCCCCACAGAGAATTTTTGCTCTCCACCAAGTCGAGTGGCAGCCGGAGTGTAAAAAATGTACTATTCGTCGATTCGAGGGTAGACTACCTAGTGACCACGACTACCAGGGGGCAACACCCCGCGACCGACGTGACCATCACTGCCAGCATTGTTTGGGGTTTAACAAAAGTCACCGTATCGGACGGCGATACTTACGATCTTGTGGCTGGCCTTGTCACCTTCGGGCCCGTGGCAATCGCCAATGCGGAGACAGTCACCCGGACGATCGGCTTCACAGTACCGCCCACCCTAACTTCCATCCGCAACACGGCCAGAAGTATCTCCATCACTCCCAACTCGACTCCGGCCAACAACAACGGTACAAACCCCAACGCCACCGTCACCACCTTGATCGATGCTGTGGTCGATGTTGTCACCCAAAAAACGGCGGCAGCGAGCATCAACGCGGGCGCGATGCTCATTTATACAATTACTACTAGCAACAACGAGCCGAGTCCCGCTGCCAATGTAGTCATCACCGACAGCCTGATTCCCAGCTTAAGGGGAGTCACCCTGTCCGACGGCGGAACCTACAATCTAGCCACTGGAGCGATCGATTTCCCAGCGATCACGAATTTAGCGATCGGCACCAACCAGAGCCCCACCATCAGCTTTGTACCGTCGCCTACCCTGACGAGGATCACCAACATTGTATCGAGCCGATCGCACACTCCAGACCCCGACTTGACGAACCACAACTGCTCGACAGTCGCAGCGCCCGGTGAGGCGGAGGGTCGAGTCACTACCTTGCTCAATTGTGAAGTAGGAACTGATAAGTTTGTCCTCGCCGACGGACTAAGTTTTGAGGTCCTGCGAATTAACTCGACAGCGAATGGCACACTCTTGCAAGTTGCTGCCACTGGGGAGGTTTTTGCTCAGGTTTTTGAGCCGCATAATTCTCTGAATGCTCGGGATTTTCTGACTCTTGCTCCGTCAGGATAAAAGCGCATTTAATTCCATGGCTTTCACGATATTTTCTAAATTCGGTTAGTTTCCTAATCCTGATTCTTTTAAAGAAAGTTTAAAATCAACAAGCATCAAGCTAGTGACTTATTTTCTTTCGGAGCAATCGACTACCAAAAACTACGTTTTTATTAAGTAATTTACTTCTAATGATACCTCAATAAAAGGAGTTTATGTCTACATAAATAGAAGGTTATTTGGTCTCAATATATTAACAAATATTGGGCAGTTTTACTCCCCTAACAGTGGTTGTTGTTCAGGAATTTAGTCCTACTAAAAATCTGATTACTCAAGCCATTAACAGTACAAACTTTAAGTGTATTTCACAAAGAAAGCTGCCAATCCACGGCGTTTTTCCGTACATCGCGCCGCTTTTTTTCATTTTAAAATAATTCTGGCTACAGTCATACTTGGCTAAAAAAACGCCTAATTTTCAGGTAAATGGAGCTAACTGCTACTTTGGGAAGATGTCAATTAAAAAATAATCGCCGTAAATGGAACTGGTTAACTATTATGCGAAGCCGATCAATTAGAAATTATAAATTTCCTAGTAGCAATTAATAATAAGATCGGTCGCTGAAGGTTAACAATAAACACGTCAAGGAGCTATGTAACTCATGAAAAAAATAGGGTGCAACTACTCTCGCCAAATTCAAAAATTAAGTGGCGTTCCGCGCGACAAAGAATCCATAAAATTTCCTGTGATTGGGAGGTCATTAGCGGGCGATCGGGCAATCGATATTGACGGTTTAAAAAAAACGAGTTTTGGCGTCAAGAGCGAGCATAAAAAATATTTAGTTTGCATAGATCCGAGGGTAGATAATTATCAGCATCTTGCCAGCGGAGTCAAACCGGGAACAGAGATAATTGTCCTCGATAGAACGCGGGACGGAGTAGAACAAATTACCGAGATTCTAGCTAAACGCAGCTTTATTGCTAGCCTTCAGATAGTTGCTCACGGCGACGAAGCTTCGCTACAACTGGGGTCAACTGTACTGAAGGATGAAAACTTGCCAAAGTACGATCGGCATTTGCAGCAGTGGCGCAATGCCTTCAGCGAAAAAGCCGATATTTTATTACTAGCGTGCAGGGTTGGGGCTGGACAATCCGGGATTGCTTTCGTGCGGAAGCTAAGAGAATTAACAGGCGCAAATATAGCGGCTTCCAACAATCTAATTGGCAGTGCAAAATTAGGAGGAAACTGGCAATTAAATGTAACAGCAGGACGAGTAAAAACCGCCATAGCTTTTGAAACAAAAACGCAGGAAACTTACAGCGCTGTCCTCGTGACTTTAGTTGACGAAAGTTTTCAAGAGGTAAATCTAACAGGGCCTTGGATATCTGGGGTCAGCGGCACGTCAGACGCTCCAGCTTTAACATCAGGAACCGGATCGGAGAGTTTTCCGGGTTTGAACATCGACCCGCCCGGTAGCGGGGCTTTGAGATTAACTTCAAGAAGTTTTGACCAATCTACTTTTGCCATCTATAACAATCCGGTACCAGTCAGCAGCGGCCTTAAAATAGTCTTCGATATATTTGCCTACAACGGCACTGTACGTCCGAATTTACCCAGTAATTTGACAGGGGATGGCATAAGTTTCTTTTTAATTGACGGTACTGTGACGCCAACAGTAGCTGGAGGCTATGGAGGGTCTCTCGGCTACGCCCAAAATGCAGATACAAATCAGTCCGGTTTACGGGGAGGTTATTTAGGAATTGGATTGGATGAATTCGGAAATTTCTCAACTACAAGTTCTGGGCGAGTAGGCGGAATTTCGGGGGGAATTAGACCTGATTCGGTAACGCTTCGAGGTAGCGAAGCTACGCAATATCAGTTTTTAACTTCTAACTATTTGCCGGGGGGAGTAGATAATATTCCAAACCCCGTAAGTCCGCCGATCAACACCATTACTAGCACGCGGGAACCAGCCAGAAGAAGAGTTCAAGTTATTTTGGAACCTCCCAGTTCGGCAACGCCCAACCGTCTCACTGTTAACTTTGATCTCAACAATAATGGTTCGTTTACAGATGTGGGCGAGACAATTATCAAGATTGACAATTTAGCGACAATAAACGGGCCAATTCCGGAAACATTCAAATTTGGTTTTGCTGGCTCAACGGGAGACGCAACAAATATTCACGACGTTCGCACTTTGTCTATCCAAACTATAGAGGTGCCGCCTACTACAGCAGATGTTGCGACAACGAAAAAAGGCCCGCCCGCTGCGGCACCGGGCAGCAGCATTACTTACACAATTACGACAGTAAATAACGGCCCGAACGTGGCCGAAAACGTGCTGGTTGAAGACCAACTGCCCCGAGGGGCAGTGTTTGGCAGTGCCGACAACGGCGGCACTTTCAACCCGACAACGAGACTGGTCACCTGGCCAACTATTCCGAATTTACCTCTTGGGGCCAGCGTCACCCGCACCGTAACTGTTACGACCCCAACTACACTCGGCGCTATTACAAACAGTGTATTCAGCAGCAGCAACACGATCGATCCCGTACCCGCCAACAACAGCGGCAGCAGCCCCGAAGCACGAGTCACCACCACTATCACGAACGATATTGCCGATGTAGTGACGGTCAAAACCGGGCCCGCTACTGCGGCAGCAGGCTCGACTGTCACCTACACAATTACGGCAGCTAATAGTGGGCCGAGTGCGGCAACCAATGTGGCGATCGCCGACACCATCGTTCCGGGTTTAACAGGAGTCAGCGTCTCCGAGGGCGGAACTTACAACGCAACTACAGGTATTGTGACTTGGACAGCGATCGCATCCCTAGCCAGGGCAGCCAGCGCCAACAGAACAGTCAGTTTCGCAGTTCCCGCCACCATCGGCCCGATCGCCAACACTGCTAGCAGCACCTCAACGAGCCCAGACCCCAATCCTGCCAACAACAACGGCAGCAGCCCCCAAGCGCGAGTTACCACCACGATCACCGAGAGTGCCGATGTAGTGACGGTCAAAACCGGGCCCGCTACTGCGGCGGCAGGCTCGACAGTCACCTACACAATTACGGCAGCCAATAGTGGGCCGAGTGCGGCAACCAATGTGGCGATCGCCGACACCATCGTTCCGGGTTTAACAGGAGTCAGCGTGTCGGACGGCGGAACTTACAACGCAGCTACAGGTATTGTGACTTGGACAGCGATCGCATCCATAGCCAGCGCAGCCAGCGCCAACAGAACAGTCAGTTTCGCAGTTCCCGCCACCATCGGCCCGATCGCCAACACTGCTAGCAGCACCTCAACGAGCCCAGACCCCAATCCTGCCAACAACGACGGCAGCAGCCCCCAAGCGCGAGTCACCACCACGATCACCGATAGCGCCGATGTAGTTACGCTCAAAACCGGGCCCGCTACTGCGGCGGCAGGATCGACAGTCACCTACACAATTCTCACCGAAAACAGAGGGCCCACTACCGCCACCAACATCACCGTTACAGACACCATCGTTCCCGGTTTAACGGGTGTTACAGCATCCAACGGCGGTATTTACGACCCAGCCACAGGCATTGTCAGCTTTCCGCCCATTGCCACCTTAGCTGACGGCTTGACCGTCAGCCGGACTGTCAGATTCCCAGTCCCGGCGACTGGCACTGTCAGCAACACGGCAAGAAGTACCTCAAACACGAATGACCCGAATCCCCGCAACAATAACGGCATCGAGCCCGGCGCAACTGTTACAACCAGCATCGCCTCTGCCCCGACTCCGACTCCGACTCCCGCACCGACTCCGACTCCCGCCAATCAACCGCCGACAGCTAACAACGTCAACCTCGAAATCGCCCCCAGCAGCGCTGTGGCGATCGCAGGACTTGGAGGAACCGACCCCGACGGGTCGATCGCATCTTTCACGATCAACACCGTCCCAGCAGCCAATG
>NZ_JAUBPU010000046.1:0-46508 GCF_036700885.1 Microcoleus sp. S13_B4 | reverse complement strand
GGAAGAAGGAAGAAGGAAGAAGGAAGAAGGAAGAAGGAAGAAGGAAGAAGGAAGAAGGAAGAAGGAAGAAGGAAGAAACTATGCCCAATGCCCAATTCCCAATTCCCTATGCCCAATTCCCAATAACTAAGGACTAATAACTACTGACTCCTTCCCCTTTTTCGGTTGCCCAAAATAAGCTTGAAACACCTCTTTGGCGACCGGGGCCGCGGCAACAGAACCAAAACCGCCATTTTCCACAACCACGGCGATCGCAATTTCCGGCTTGTCAGCAGGCCCGAACCCCACATACAAAGAATGATCGTTGTGTCCGATGACCTCCGAAGTCCCAGTTTTGCCCGCCGTCATCGGAATCGTACCGTCATTCATCCCCTGTCCCGTACCCTCGGCAACCACGGCGATCAGTCCTTCCTTAATCACCTGAATTGTCGAAGGTTTCATCCCAATCTTTACCCGTTGAGTCTCCGGTGTGCTGGTCATAGAAGTCAAAAGATGAGGCTTCACCCGATAGCCCCCATTAGCGATCGAACTCACCATCACCGCCGCCTCCAAAGGAGTCACCAAGACCAACCCCTGACCGATCGACATCGTTACCGTATCACCCGCATACCAAGGTTCTTTATAAATTTTCTCCTTCTCCTCCGGCGTCGGGATTTGACCGTGATCGCCGCCGCCTAGCCCCAAAAGATTCAAATCCGTATCCTTGCCAATTCCCAAGCGGTGTCCCCACTTAGAAATTTGCTCCGGCCCCGTACTCATCCCCACTTGATAAAAAAACGTATTGCTGCTGAAAGCCAAAGCCTCTCGAAAGCCTATATCGCCGTAACCGCCGCTGTGTTCGTTAAAATCAATTCCCCCCACAGTAATGTAAGACGAAGTACCGAGAATTGAGTCCGGCGAAAATTTGCCCGACTCCAAGCCCGCGACGGAAGTCACAATTTTAAACGTGCTGCCGGGGGGATAGCCTTGCATGGCCCGATTCAAAAATGGATTTTCCTGGTCTTGAAGAGTTTGCCACTCATCCTTAGTGATTTTTCGCGTAAACAGATTAGGGTCAAAAGTCGGGTGGCTGGCCAGAACTAATACCGCCCCGGTTTTGACATCCAGCGCCACTACTGCTCCCCGGCGGTTCCCCAGGGCTTTTTCGGCTGCTTTTTGCATGGACAAGTCTATGGTTAGCTGCACCGCCTCACCGGGTTTGGGCGGTGTCTCTCCCATCAGCCGCAATTCTTGATTTTGGGCATTGACCTCGATCAGCCGATCGCCCCAAACTCCCGCAATCTTCTTGTTAGAACTCGCTTCTATGCCCATTTGACCGACAATCATCCCCATCGGATATTCAGGATGAGCTTCCAAATCTGCTGCGGTAGCTTCGCCAATATATCCGAGAACGTGAGCCGCCAAACTGCCTTCGGGATAATAGCGGTTAGCTTCGGGCCGCACTTCCACTCCCCGGATTTGTCCCACCTGTTCTGCTAGTGGCACAAACACCTCTGGCGGCATCGCTTGCTTGATCCGCACCGGTCTGTAGGATAGAGGATCGACCTCTTTTATTTTTTCTAAAATTTCTTTTGCCGGGATTTTAACCAGCGGACTCAACTTTTCTGCTGTCGCTTTCCACTCTTCGGGCGTTTGTTCTTTCGGCCACAAATATACCGATCGAGCTAAATTGTTTGCAGCTAGCAACTTGCCTTTGCGATCGACAATGTGTCCGCGATTCGCCGGCATTGGCACTAGGCGAACGCGATTGTTTTCGGCTCGTTCCCGGTTTTGCTTCCCTTGTACCAGTTGCAATTCCACCAGCCGACTAGCGTGCAGCCCCAGCAAACCGGTTGCCACCAGCATTAATACGATCGCCCGGTGTATCGGACGCTCCTGTTTCTTAGGAGTTTCCGCCAGGGTTCTGTCAGAAGAGTGAAATGCTGAGATTGAATAAACTTGTCGTTGCATCATTCTATAGGTAGATGTCAAATCCTAGATTTTAGATTCTTGAATTGTCAATTTTGAAGTATACATCATCAAACCGGGGACAATCGGGCCTTGACTCTTGGGGGAAGTGGAATGATTGATCATTAACTTTTGACTAATCACTAATAACTCATGACTGCGGACTAATCCCCCAAGCACCAAGAAATAGCGAGAAAAATCAAGGTCAGGCTCAGCCAATTAGGGAGGTGGAGCCAGCCGGATAGACCTATAGGTAACAATACCAAGGCCTGTGTCAATAGGGAACTGATCGCCAACAGCAAGGCTAGGAGTATCAAATTTATCATCTTGACACCGTACAATTTCGGACATGAGTCGATCGCCTGTGGCAGAAATCCGAGTGGCACAAGCGAGCGCGATCGTACAGGGATTGTCCTGATAGACATAAGGAAGAGAAGCCAGAAGGTTTTGAACTAATTTAAAAAAAATTATTCTTCCTCCCGAGTTTGGATTCTAGGGGCTGCGATGGGTAAATTCTGAGTTGTGATGTTAAATAGTGACCGAGGAGTATTGCCATGTTGTTTAATCAGCGAGCCAATTTGAAAAACGGTGCGCTCTTGGCTGCGATCGCCGCGATCGCCGCCCTACCAGTTTTAGCAGAAACAGCCAATTTCGGCACTTTAACTTTATCGCGAGGTTTTGCAGCCCCAACAGCAGTTTTGAGAGGTTCCACAGGCGGCTCGTACTCTCTATCTGCCATAGCCAACGCCGATCGCCACAAAAACAAATGTTTGGGTTTTGCCACCCCAACTCCCGACCACATCATAGTCTTGCAGCAAAACTTTTCAAAACTCACAATCCAAGTCAACAGCGGAGGCAAGGACACAACCTTACTCGTACAAGGCCCCGGTAATGCGGTGCGCTGCGGAGACGATGCTGGTCAGAATAAAGATGCTGGGATACTTGATTCTGACTGGCAAGCCGGCTCTTACAGGATTTGGGTAGGTACTCTCGAACCCGGAGTCAAGTCTAACTATACAATCTCAGTACAGGAATAAAACGCAGCGGCGCTGTTGGATGGCGGCAATAAAATGTCGTCAAATTCTACCCCAATCTCCCACACTCTTAATCTCACACTACCCAATCTCCCGATCGACCGCTCACTTCCCCCATCCAGTAAAATGTAAAATCGAAAGTGGCGTGTTTAACCAAAATAGGTAACTCCGAAAGTGCTAAAGACTCTTAGAGCTGACTTCAGTATAATTTTCGATCGCGACCCTGCCGCTCGCAACTGGCTGGAAGTTTTGTTTTGCTACCCCGGTCTTCAGGCTCTAGTGCTGCACCGCCTCGCACACTGGCTTTATGTGCTGGGGCTTCCCTTCATCCCCCGCTTGATTTCCCACATTGCTCGCTTTTTGACCGGAATTGAAATTCACCCCGGGGCAACCATCGGCAAAAGCGTATTCATCGACCACGGTATGGGGGTTGTGATCGGCGAAACAGCGATTATCGGCGATTTTGCCCTAATTTACCAAGGTGTCACCCTCGGCGGCACAGGCAAGGAAAGTGGCAAGCGTCACCCTACCGTCGGCGAAAATGTAGTTGTCGGTGCCGGGGCCAAGGTACTCGGCAATCTGCTAATTGGCAACAACGTTCGCATCGGCGCCGGTTCGGTTGTGCTGCGCGACGTACCATCTGACTGTACGGTTGTAGGGATTCCCGGCCGCATCGTCTATCGATCGGGAGTGCGCGTCAATCCCCTAGAACACGGCAGTTTGCCGGATTCGGAAGCAGTGGTAATTCGCTCTTTGCTCGATCGTATCGAATCCCTCGAACAGCAAGTAAAAAGTTTACTTCCTCAAGCATCTGTCTCCTTAAATTCTGTTCCCAATTCGCCTTCAGGATTCCCAACTTTAAATCAAACGAGCAATGTAGCTGTAGCTGAAAAAACCCAATTAGCTGTTGCCACCACTTGTCAGTTAAAAGATAAAGCAATTCAAGAGTTTTTTGACGGCACCGGCATCTAAAATTTGAATTGGGAATTGGGCATTGGGAATTGGGCATTGGGAATTGGGAATTGGGAATTGGGCATTGAAACTGACAATAAATAACCAATAACCAATAACTAATAACTAATGACTACTGACTTCTTTTTCAAGGATTAACCGATCGCACACACCAATTTCCCTGCGCGTCGCACCAATAAAGCGATCGGTTTTGCGGTTCCCCCCGCAACTCCAAAAAATCCACCGTTTCCGGTTCCAACAACAGCAAACAAAAATTAGGCAGCGGCTCGATCGCATTTGGGGAAGCAGAATCAAAAGCACTAGCCTCGGCTTTGTCATCCCCCGACTGCGGCCAAGTAAACTGCGCTCTAGCGGCCTCAGAAAGCTCCTGCCAAGTTGTGCGGCGCGATGAGCACAACTTGGCCTCTGGATAATCTGCCCCTACCAAAACTAGCTTTCCAGCAATCCGAAATTGTTCGCGAGTTTTTGGGAAATACCAGCAAATTTCCCCCCAAGGATAGAGGTTAATTTCCTCTGCCTTTTGACTCCGAATATCTGTAATAAACTTTAACTGGTTGGTGTCTTCCAAAAAGCCTCGAAACACCACAGTGCGGTTAGCCGGACGCCCGGTAGCGCGAACAGTTGCTAGTTGCAAGTAGCGAGCAAAAGCAAGACTGCGATTGCGGTGGAGCGCGCGAGCTAAGGGCGATCGCCAAAGTGCTAAAGACATAAAGGAAGGAAGAAGGAAGAAGGAAGAAGGAAGAAGGAAGAAACAGTTATCCGTGAATTCCCTGTCATGCTATTGGTAATTTTATGTCAAATTCACTCTCAAAACTCAAAACTATTGAAACTCCCCACAGCGGATACCACTGGGACGGCAGTTCACGGCGCTTTTTTGAAGGCTGGTACTACCGAATAACATTACCGATTCACGGACAATCCTTTGCATTCATGTATTCCATCGAAGACCCCAGAGGCGGTCAACCTTATAGTGGCGGTGCAGCTCAAATTCTCGGTCCGAAAGATAGCTATTTGTGCCGCACATTCCCCGATGTAAATAAGTTTTGGGCCCACCGAGAAAGCTTAGGTTTCGGACATTGGGGCAAAACTAATTTACAAATTAAACCTCAATATTTAGAGCCGCAAGTATTCGACAGCCAGGTCGAAGAAGGCTATCAAGCTACTGCTAGTTTGAATCAAGGTTATCTGCACGATCCAGGAAGTGGCAGTCGCTGTTTGTGGCAGTATGAACTCCAACCTATTTACGGCTGGGGCAACTCTGAGGATATCCAGAAATCTACGGCGGGAATGCTATCTTTTCTGCCCGTATTTGAACCGGGATGGCAAATTTTAATGGCTCACGGTTTAGCCACGGGCTGGATCGATTGGAACGGCGAACGCTACGAATTTAAAGATGCTCCCGCTTACAGCGAAAAAAACTGGGGCGGTGCTTTTCCCCAAAAGTGGTTTTGGATTAATTGCAATTGTTTTCAAGGCGAAAAGGATTTAGCTTTAACTGCTGGTGGTGGCAAGCGGGGCGTGCTGTGGTGGATGGAATCGGTAGCAATGATTTGTCTGCATTACCGAGGCAAGTTTTACGAATTTGTGCCTTGGAATTCGCAAGTTAGTTGGAATATTGAACCTTGGGGAAGCTGGAAAATGCAGGCTAGAAACAGTCAGTTTGAAGTTGAGTTAATTGGCACTACAAACAGTCCTGGTACTTATGTGCGAACTCCTACAGAAAAAGGTATGGCTTTTTGCTGCCGGGATACGACGCACGGCGAATTGCGCTTGCAACTGCGAGAGTTGTTGGGGGGAAAAGTTGAAAACAATGGCAAGCAGCGTTCTAGAATTATCTTAGAGGCTCAAAGTTCTTTATCGGGTTTGGAAGTTGGGGGCGGGCCTTGGGATGAAGTTTGGCGATCGAATTAAATCAGTAGTCATTAGTCATTAGTCATTAGTCAGTTAATAGTTAACAGTAGTCATAACAGCCATGATCAATTTACTCGGTTGGCAATTAGGGAAATTCTACCGCAGCCAGCGGTTACAACCAGCTCTCAAGGTTATTTTGGGACTAATTTTATGTTTGAGTACAATTTTGATGCCGGCGACAATTGCTAGTGCTGCAGGTGATTTGTCTCGCCAACCAGTCACCGAAATTACTGTTAGTTTAGGTAACGAAGCTGGGGAACTTAAGTTTTTTCCGAATTTGCTAGAATTTGAATCGGGCAAGCGCTATAAATTAGTGCTACAAAATCCCAGTTCGCAGAAACATTATTTCACTGCTAAAAACTTTGCTGATGCGAGTTAGACTCAAAAAGTTGAAGCGGGCAAGGTGGAAATTAAAGGAAGTATTCACGAATTGGAACTTAAACCGGGCGCTAGGGCAGAATGGATGTTTGTACCGATGAAATCGGGAACCTATAACCTTCGATGTACCGTAGCTGGACATAGGGAAGCGGGGATGATTGGCAAAATTACGATCGCCTCTTAACCCCAATCTCCGTCGCCTCACCGGACATCCTATCAATTTCCGATTAATTAGCGACAAACAATCGATCGAACTTTCGGACCTTTTACACACTTTTCAAGTAGACTCTAGCGGAGCCATTGTCAGTCCCGCACGGCTTAATTGCATATGATAAAGTTCTGCTTGCTCTTGGGGGCCAACCCAGACGGTGGCCTGGCCTTCGTGGTGGATTTGGTTGGCGAGTTTCCAAGCTTGATCGCTCGTCATCCCTGGAATGTATTTGGTCAAACATTCCACAACGTGCTGAAATGTGTTGAAATCGTCGTTGAGGACTATTACCCGATAGTTGGGATAAGGTTTGCGGGTAACTTGACTCGATCGAACGGGTGCTATGGTTGGTGAAGAGGTCATCGCGCGAACAGCCACTAAAACTACAAAATTCGTAAAAGAGTTACCGATTACAGTATAACCCTATTTATGAAATTTTTAACCGCTATTGGGCAGTGCGATCGGCTTCGAGGTTTATTTTCACCGCAGCACGCTGCGTTGCACCGCGCCCGTCAAACTCAAGTTAATTAATACTCATCTCAACAAAGACTTTAGTCCTCACTACCAACCTATGAAGTTGTGTAGTAAGGACTAAAGTCCTCAAACTCAGATGCTACTAAGCCGCAGCCAAATTTGCTGCTGCGAAATCCCAGTTAGCCAAATTATCCAAGAAATTAGTAATGTAGTCGGGACGGCGGTTTTGGAAATCCAAATAATAAGCGTGTTCCCACACATCCAAAGTCAGCAACGGAGTTTGCCCGTGTGCAACCGGGGTGTCAGCGTTCGCAGTTTTGGTAACTTTCAAAGTGCCGTTGTCCACAACCAGCCAAGCCCAGCCGCTACCGAACTGAGTTGTCGCAGCAGTCTTGAATTCTTCTTTGAATTTGTCGAAGCTGCCGAAGTCGGCGTTGATTTTGTCAGCTAAAGCTCCTGTCGGAGTGCCGCCGCCGCCCGGTGCCAGGGAATTCCAGAAAAAATTGTGGTTCCAAACTTGACCTGCATTGTTAAAAATGCCTGCTTTGGATGGGTCTTTAGCAGATTCCTTGACAATTTCTTCAAGGGATTTGCTCGCCATTTCAGTCCCTTCAATCAGTTTATTCAGATTGGTGACGTAAGCAGCGTGGTGCTTGTCGTGGTGGAACGAAAACGTCTCAGCCGACATATGAGCTGGTTCTAGGGCGTCAGCGGCGAAGGGTAATGGTGCGAGTTCAAATGCCATTGTGTTCAATCCTCTCTGGATTACTTTTGGTTTTTCGGTTGACTTGGTGGCTTTTGTATGATTAAAGCCGAGAGTCACTAGCTTGAGTTTATCAAGCTGTGGTAAATAATTCTTTACAATTTTCCTATTTTATAGCAGTTGCAGCATTTCAGCATTCAGACTTCTATTTTTTAGATATCAAAGCTACTTATTGCAGGCTTCATTTAGCATAAAGTATCACTAAATGTCAAGCCACCTGGGAGGCAAATAAAAGTGTGTGGGAAATTGTCAACCGCTCGAAATTTTATGAGACTGATAAATAGATTAAACCTGTAAATTGTCAAAGATTAACCTAAGTTCAATTAAGCTGTATGAAAGTCAAATAAGTGGCAGGAGCTGTCAATGGAAAAGCGTTTAAACAATTCGTCCAGTAACCCCGCTCAATGGTTGAATCTGCAATTAATCGTCACCGCTCTGGAAACAGTCCAAGACTTAATTGTAATTTCCCTATGTATTGGTTTGTTTTGTTTCATGGTGCTAGAACTGCGAGAAATGTTCTTCTCGCTGCTACCTCCTTTGAATTTCCAGCAAGTCACGGCCGATATTTTATTTCTATTAGTTCTAGTGGAATTATTTCGGTTGCTAATTATTTACTTGCAAGAACAAAGAGTTTCGATAGGCGTAGCTGTGGAAGTTTGTATTGTATCAGTTTTGCGAGAAGTTATAGTGCGGGGAGTGCTAGAAACTCCCTGGGTTCAAATATTATCAACTGGCGCATTTTTGCTAGTTTTGGGAGTGTTGTTGGTAGTCCGAGTTTGGTTGCCACCAACCTTCGAGGGAATTGACCCGGAACGCCGCCTTGCTAGCCGAAATAGAAAATTTTCCGATCCTGAATCTTCTTCCGAGCCTGTGGCAGTCAATAGCAAGTTTAATTCTCATTGAGTATGGCGGGACAGGCGATTTTAGATTTTAGATTTACTCTGATATTGCTTGTCACGTTACCAGCCATCATTTCCAGTAAAACTGAGATGTTGCACAATTGTCAAGAACGGGCTCTGGGGCCCGTTCCACAAAGAGTAGATTTTCTTGTGGGGAGTAGGGGTTGGGCAGGATGCCCACCCAAAAAAGGATTATTGACGATGGTGCAAGATGTGAGGTCAAATCAACCTGATAACGTTTGTAGAGAGGACTACAATCCTCTGAAAATACCGAGGAATGTAGTCCTCTCTACAAATACGATATTCATCCGCCATTGCCCATTATTAAAATCTCAAATCTCAAATCTAAAATCTAAAAGGGTATTACCCGTTAGCCTGTAATTCCCCCAAACGAGCCAACACTTCTTTGGAGTGAATCGCCGGATTAATCTTCACAAAAGTTTCGCGCAAAATTCCTTCAGGGTCAATAATAAAACTGTGTCGCGCCGAGATAAAACTCATCCAAGAACCGTAAGCTTTACTCACTTTACCATCCGTATCAGCTAACAGGGGAAATTTCAAACCTTCGGAATCGCAAAATTCTGCATGAGAATCGACATCATCAGCGCTAATGCCGATAATTTGAGTATTCTTTGCCAAGTATTTCGGCAAGTCTTGCTGAAATCGACGCGCTTCGATGGTACAACCGGATGTAAAGTCTTTTGGATAAAAATAGACTACCAGCCACTTACCGCGATAATCCGACAGGGAGACTTGTCCGTCGCCGCTGTTTGTTGGCAAACTAAAATCCGGCGCTGGTTGATTTACCGTCGGAAGCTTGCCACCGAGGGCAAATGCAGGTGTGGCAAAATTGAAACTTACAAAAACTAGACAAATTGCCAATAAAGTGCTGAAAAACTTGCGACGGGACATCATAAATTTAGAAGTAGAACTGTACTTAAGACAAGTTTACAGTTTTCTGATTAAATGGGTAGGGGCAATTCGCGGATTGCTTCTAAAACCCAAAGATCACTCACTCAAATAGCAATTTACCCATGAGCGCTGCACTCCCGTTAACAGGCAAAGCTATAGTAGTCCAGGTAATTAACGGTCAACCCGTTACGATCGAAGTAGACGGCACTAATGCCCCGATTACTGGGGGAAATTTTGTTGACTTAGTGGAACGCGGCCTTTACGACGGGGTGATGTTTCACCGAGTTGTGCGCCAGCCAGATCCTTTTGTGGTGCAAGGAGGTGATCCGCGCAGCAAAGATCCTACAATTCCAGCAAGTCAATTGGGAACGGGTAATTTTATTGACCCGGATACCAATCAGGCGCGTTTTATTCCTTTGGAAATTAAGCCGCAAGGGGCCGCGCAACCTGTTTACAACCAAGTTGTAACCCAGACGCCGCAGTTGCAGCACACTCGCGGGGCCGTGGCAATGGCTCGTTCTAATGCTTTGGATTCGGCTTCTTCGCAGTTTTATTTTGCTTTGGATGATTTGCCATTTTTGGATGGTAATTATGCTGTTTTTGGCAACGTTATTCAAGGTTTTGAAACGGTGAATGCGGTGCAGCAGGGCGATCGCATTTCGACTGCAAAAGTGGTTCAAGGAATTGTTCCCAGTCGGGTTTCTACCATCATTCCCGATGTTAATGTACTCAACGATTTAATTAACAGTACCAATTTTGTAAATCTGCCTTTGCGAGCCCTCAGATTGGCCAACACCCCAAACAACTATCAAGTCACTTCCCAGGACTCTCAGCAAAATCCTAACGGTGTAGTGGGAGGTAGCGCAAACGATCGCATCGTCGGTTCACCCACTGATGATGCAATTAATGGCAGCCAAGGCAATGATAGTATCAGTGGTGAAGTGGGTGACGACTTTTTGCGAGGTGGCAAAGGTAACGACTCCATTAGCGGTGGTGTTGGCAACGATATTCTGATTGGCAATTTCGCTGACGATACTCTCAATGGTGATGCTGGTAACGACTTTTTGCGAGGCGGTCAAGGGAATGATATCTTAATTGGTGGTGATGGCAATGATATTTTGATTGGAGATACAGGCAACAATACTCTCACAGGAGGTAGTGGTGCAGATACTTTTGTTTTGCTTGGAGTAGATCCTGCTTCTCTTCCTTTTATTACCCTACCCCCGACAAGTCATACAATAGTTGATTTTCGACCAGAGGAAGGCGATCGCATTGCTTTGACAGGAAAATTATCCGATACTACATTCACTCAATCGGGAAGCAATACTGTCATTAACTTGGCAGGGGCTTCTACTGTAGTACAAAATTCTACTGTCGCCTCTGTTCAAAATGCAGCCTTTGCAATTCCTTTATCTACGATTCTTCGTCCTAACGCTCTACCAACTGGCGATGCAGCCTTGAGAATTGGCTAACTTTAACTATAGGTGTAGGGTGCTTATGGCGCACCTTACAAATTCCCCAATTCCGCATTCCCAATTCCGCATTCCCACTTCCCACTTCCCAAATTCAACTAACACCATAGCTTTGTAATTTGAGAAACTGCCTCTTGATAAGAATCCATTCTCCCCTGCTGCTTAAAAAGCTCGGCCGCCTTCTGAAAATCATCAAATGCTCCCTGAAGCTCTCTCAATTTATATCTAGTCACTCCTCGGTTGAAGTAAGCTTTAGCAAAATCGCTATCGAGGCGAATGGCTGACTCAAAATCAGCTAGTGCGGCCAGGGAATTTTCCATTTGCAGGCGGATAGCACCTCGGTTAAAGTAAGATTGAGCTACATTAGGGTTGAGCAGGAGTGCCGAGTTGTAATCGGCGATCGACGCAGTATAATCTTTTAAACGAGTCAGAATAAACCCCCGATTGCTGTAATACTTGGCTCGGTAAGGATTGAGTTCGATAGCTGTAGTTAAATCTGCGATCGCCGATTGCTTGTAGCCTAATTTGTAGCGGGCCACACCGCGATCGTTGTAAGCTGACGCAAATTGCGGATTAATGTTAATTGTGGCAGTAAAATTTTTAATAGCACCGTGCAAGTCTAGTTGTTCGAGATTTTTTAAACCCTGAGTGTAAAACTTTTTGGTACTAACTTTTAAATTTGCCTCTTGTCGGGATTCAGCTTGCTCCCCCGAAAATACGCCGGCCATATGAGTGAATCCCAAATATTCGATCGAATTGAAAATAGTTGTGACAACTAATTGGGTTGGGAGAAGGGGGATAGTAGGCATGGGAGGAGTGGTGTTCAACTGTATGCTGTCATTTTCCTCCATACTTCAGCTACTGACAGTGATATCCGTAGTGTCAGGAAGGTGATAAGTTTGATGAGATTTGGTGATGCTGGGGCATTGACTTATGTGATGAAAGTTCGGCTTAGTTAGTGATGCCGATCGCAATTAACACCAATTCCGTCTACAACCCTTTAAATATAAGGCTTTCAGGCTCGAATAGCGGTTTCTTGATTCCCATAGTGAGCAGTTTATACCAGGATTGTTTGCAGATATGCCCCTGGGGGAGCGATCGCAACTGCCTGCTGCAAGTATTACTTTGTAGCGATATTGCACTGGCAAATATCGATCGAACTTGCGGTCATCTTAATACCGGATTTTTAGAAAAAATATTAGTTTGGCAGCGAGGCATCTGTGAAGCAACCGGGTTTCTAGCTCAAAGCGCGTCTAAGACTGGCTAAGTTAAGTTTGTGCCTGCGCCAACCCTGATAAACCTTTCACTACACTAATATTTTTGAGTAATCTTGCTGAGGGAAGTTGCAGATTATTTGCTATGCTTTGATTAGACATCAATAATTTATGGCGCAACTTAGTGTCAATGAAAAGAGTTATGAGGTTGAAAACTTTCTTCGCGGCAGTGTTCGCGCTTGTTCTGTTCACTCTCTACTTAACTCCTCCTGTTATGGCCGCGAATGCGGAGGATGTGAATCAGCTATTAAAGGATAATTGGTGCGTCAGTTTTTTGTGGAAACAGTGCGATTTGAGCGCAGTCGATTTGCGGGGAGCCAATCTTCAAGAAGCCAATTTGAGCGGTGCTAACTTGTCCGGTGCTAATTTGTCCGGTGCTAACTTAAAAAATGCTGACCTTTCTGACGCAGACCTCAGCGGTGCTAATTTAGCAAATGCTGAGATTTTAGGCACGGATCTCAGTCGAGCTAATTTGACAGAAGCTAATTTCAACTGCACGAAATTGTGGGATGCTAATCTCACCTTGGCAAATCTGAGTCGCGCCAATTTACAAGCTGCTAATTTGTTAGATTCCCGGCTTTGGGGAAGCAATCTTACCCAAGCTAATTTAACGGATGCGACGCTGCACGGTGCTGACTTGCAATATGCTAATTTGGCGGACACTAATTTGACAGGTGCGGACTTGCACAGCTTCTTTTTCCGAGGTTCCAAACAAGTCACAAATTTGAGCAATGCTAATTTAGAAGGTGCTATTTTAACGGGAGCAAATCTCAGAGGTGCGGTGCTGGCCGGGGCAATAATGCCAGACGGCTCTATTAATGAAGAAAGTGGCTTTAATTTAAAGTAGAGTTAAATTAAAGTCTGCTTGGGAAATTTCAACAACAGGCTTTCGGGCCGATTTCACAGTCAATGAATTATCTGATGCAATAGGCTGCGCCCGTTGCCAACAGCTTGTTGAGGATGCTGTCAAGATATCAATTTAAACCAGGGTGCGATCGACCTTTTAACTCCCAAGCTGCGCCCATTGCCAACAGCTTGTTGAGGATGCTGTCAAAATATCAATTTAAACCAGGGTGCGATCGACCTTTTAACTCCCAACCAGTAAATATCGCTAAAATCTTAAATCTCAAACCGAACCTGCGCGCATCTGTTACAATTTTCAACAAAGCCCCAACAGCCCCGAACCTGAAGTCACCTGCCTAGGGGTACAAGCCCCCGACAGGAGTAGTGAAGAGCAAAAAAATTAGATATTTAGTTTAAACTCCCAGATTCCTCTGTAGAGTCAATCTAAAATCTAAAATCTAAAATCGCTCGACTGTGGAAAGTAAAAAAATTAGATATTTAGTTTAAACTCCCAGATTCCTCTGTAGAGTCAATCTAAAATCTAAAATCTAAAATCTAAAATCTAAAATCTAAAATCTAAAATCGCTCGACTGTATAGTCAATCTAAAATCTAAAATCTAAAATCTAAAATCTAAAATCGACTGATGGAAACCCTGCAAACCCAACTTTACGAAATCGCACAATTTGCTAATAATTTAGTAAATACTCAACTGACAAACCTCAGTTTAGTCAGCGTCGGAGTCATCTTTCTGGCAGGGTTGCTAACGAGCTTAACGCCCTGTATGCTTTCAATGTTGCCGATCACGATCGGCTACATCGGTGGATACGAAGCAAAAAGTCGCCTGCAAGCTGCAGCCCAGTCTGCGTGGTTTTCCCTGGGATTAGCCACCACCCTTGCGGGTTTAGGTATTGTAGCATCATTTGCCGGACAAGTTTACGGCAAAATTGGCCTGGGTTTGCCGATTCTTGTCAGCATTATTGCTATTCTAATGGGGCTGAATTTACTCGAAGCTTTACCCTTACAAATGCCGTCTTTCGACGCTGTGGGGTGGGTTCCAAAAGATTTGCCGGCGGGGGTGCGATCGTACTTATTGGGATTAACTTTTGGTTTAGTAGCGTCTCCCTGCAGCACTCCGGTTTTAGCTACACTCTTAGCTTGGGTTTCCAAAACAGGAGATACAGTTTTAGGTGGTGTGTTGCTGCTGTTTTACGCTGCGGGCTACGTCGCTCCGCTGATTATAGCAGGTACTTTCACTGCTAGCATTAAAAAGTTGTTAGAATTACGTCGGTGGTCGAGTTGGATTACGCCTGTTAGCGGCGTTTTGCTAGTAGGATTTGGCGTTTTCTCTCTGCTTTCCCGCATCCTTCCCGCTTAAGTTTAGTAGTAAGGATTTCTGTCTTTATTTAAAGATATAGAAATCTCTACTGCATGGGCGAATTAAGTTGTTTTTAACGAACCGCGAAAACGCGAAGAACACGAAGGAAGAAAGAAAAGAGAAATAATTCAAAATTGATTGAGACTTGCTCGATAAAAATAATAATATTTTATTCATTTTGTGTTTTTCCCTCCTCTTTCTCCCTTCTTCCTTCTTCCCTCTTCCTTCTTCCTTCATAATTACCAATGACATCAAAAGAAGTATTTCTATCAAAACTCTCAAACTGGGCGACTGCCCCTCAAAGGTTTTTCAAACGAGAAATCTTGCCGATACTCGCAGATTTGCGGCTGGCAATTATCTTGCTGCTGGCGATCGCATTTTTCAGCATTTCTGGCACTGTTATCGAACAAGGTCAATCCATACCGTTTTACCAATCTAACTATCCAGAACACCCGGCTTTGTTCGGCTTCCTAACTTGGAAAGTTGTGCTAATTGCAGGACTTGACCACGTGTACCGCACTTGGTGGTTTTTGTCAATCCTAATTTTGTTCGGCAGCAGCTTAACAGCTTGTACATTTACCCGACAATTTCCCGCATTAAAAGCCGCCCGCCGCTGGAAATTTTATGAAGAACCAAAGCAGTTTGAAAAATTAGCTCTCAGTGCGGAATTAGAAACAGTTGGTTTAAGTTCGTTAGAACCACTTTTGCAGCAAAAAAACTACCGCATATTTCGAGAAGGCGAAAAAGTTTATGCTCGCAAGGGAATAATTGGTAAAATCGGCCCGATTATTGTTCACGCCAGTATGCTAATTATTTTAGCTGGGTCGATGTGGGGCGCGATGACGGGATTTCTTGGTCAAGAAATTGTTCCCAGTGGCGAAACATTTCAGGTGCAGAATATCCTGGATGCGGGGCCTTGGGCGGGGCCGCAAATACCGAAGGATTGGTCGATGCGAGTTAATCGGTTCTGGATTGATTATACTCCAGAAGGCGGAATCGACCAATTTTACTCTGATCTCTCTGTTTTGGACAAAACAGGCCAAGAGGTCGATCGCAAAACCATTCACGTTAACGAGCCCCTCAGATACCGGGGAGTAACTTTTTATCAAGCAGATTGGGCAATAGCCGCCGTGCGAGTTCGCCTCAACAAAAGCCCGGTTTTACAATTGCCAATGGCTCAGTTAGACACTCAAGGTAAAGGCAGAATTTGGGGTGCTTGGATTCCGACAAAACCAGATTTGAGTGCGGGAGTTTCTCTGCTAGCAAAAGACTTGCAAGGAACGATGTTAGTGTACGGTACGGATGGCAAATTGTTAACTACTGTTCGCGCAGGGACGGCGGTAGAAGTTAACGGAGTCATGCTGACAATTGACGAAGTTGTAGGCAGTACGGGATTGCAAATTAAAGCTGATCCGGGCATTCCGATCGTTTATACTGGCTTCGGGTTGTTGATGCTCAGCGTGCTAATGAGCTATATGTCTCACTCGCAGATTTGGGCTTTGGAAAAGGACGGCAAACTATACGTCGGCGGGCGCACAAATCGCGCTCAGGTGACTTTTGAAAGAGAAGTTGTGGAGATTTTGGACAAGTTGGCAGAACCGAAAACAGCAGAGGAAAAAAGTGCGATCGCCCCGACTTCTGTTGTAAGTCAAAGCTAACCGTAGGGTGCGCCTAGCGCACCTTACACCAACGATAAATATCAACAAGATTAGTTGAGTTTGTAGCGTGCGCGTTGCCAGATATGTCGAGGTGGTTAATGTGAAGCTGAGAAAAACCATAAAACCGCTATTTCACGTTATGATATTTCAAATTTCAAGCAATGAAAATTGCTATACGGAGTTTTGGTTTAAAAATCCAATGCTGAAACGACGGTCAATCGGTACTCTCCGGTAGGCGACAAACTCAACCGATGCCCAGTGTACACCCTACAAACTACGAGATTTTAAGCGTTTGAACGACTTTTTGAGCATCTTGAGAGGGCTGCCCTTACTCACCCTACAATTACTTACTAATTTTATTAACAATCCTATTTCTTAAAACTATTGTGGGGTGCGCTTCGACGCCACCCCACAATTAAATCTCAATGCCACAACAGCTTAATACCTGCCCTACTTGTGGTGCGACACCTCAATCACGGTATGGACGTTCCCCCGTGGCGAAAAATCGCCTTTAATCGTCGCTTCCAGCGGCGCGCAAGCTGCCACAAAATCGTCTAAAATTTGATTTATCGATTCTTCGTGAGAAATGTAGCGATCGCGATAACTGTTAACGTACAGTTTCAGCGCCTTTAACTCTACCACCCGCTCGTCGGGCACGTAAGTAACGTGAATTGTCGCAAAATCTGGATAGCCAGAAAATGGACACTTGCAAGTAAACTCCGGCAAAGTAATGTTAATCGAGTAGCGCCGCCCGACTCGCGGATTCGGGAAAGTAATTAACTCCCCTTCCAAAATCTGGCGTTCGCCGTATTTCATTTCCTCGGTGCTTGACTTTTGCGACATACTTTGTTCGACTGCGTAGTTGTTCATAGCGATTGCCTAATAACTTGTAACATTAAATTAAATTTACGTTCAATATCTGTAACAAATATCTTGACGAATTGTGTTGCGATCGATCTAATTGCAAATACTCTCAGGCTAAACTAAAACAAGTTCACCCTCGCCATCTACAATTATGCAAAATACTACCTTATCTGACAATACTTCCCCTGAAAACTCCAATAGTTACTCTCCATCGGTACCGATTTCCCTCTATCGAGAAGTCACGGCAGAGCTGCAAGCAGCCCAAGCGATGCTCGATTCCCTCAAAACCCACAATCAGCAATTAGTCCAACAAAATCAACAACTGCGGCGAGAAGTAGAAACAGTAGTTCAAGTATCCCAACAGTTACAGCAAGTAGTCAACTCGGCTCAGAGTGTCACCCAGACAGGGATGCCTCAAATGCCGTCAGTCAAATTCAATTTCAGCATTGAACCCCCGCCCCCAGCACCTGCAACCTCGCGGACTAACTCTACGATACCTCAACCACCTCAGACAGTGGCTTTTCCCTTCCCCCTACCGGAAGCGGAGCCAAAAGGCTCCCCGATGCCGCAGCCACTTCCAGAAAAATTATTTACAGAGGTGCGGGAAACTCCTTACCGTGTGATATCTAAACCCAAAAAAACCTCAGACTTAAGCGGATTGTGGTTGGCGATCGCGATTTTTCTGATTGTGATTGCAGCTTTCGGCGCAGGTTATTTAGTTGTCCGCCCTTTATTAATGAAAAAGTAAATTCCAACAAGAATCCCACGACTCCAGCCGTGGGATTTTAAACAAAACCTAGCATAAAATGTTCAAAGTTACGCTAATTGGCCATTATCCTCTGGCGGCACTCGTTTCTACTGAACGAGGGGCATACTGCTCTTCACAAGCAGAACCTACAATACCCACCCCTGGCTCGAAACCGCGCGTGAACTCAGTGAGTTTTACCTGTTTAGCTTCCAAAGCTGTCTGTAGCACCTTCATGGCTCGGTGAGGGTCGCCGGCTCCGCAGAAAAATAAGTCTGCGGCAAAATAACCGTGTTCAGGCCAAGTATGGATTGCTATATGAGACTCGGCCAAAGTAGCAGTAGCCGTCACTCCGTGAGGACTAAACTGGTGTACGCACAAATCGATGAGAGTAGCTCCTCCGGCTTCGATCGCATCGAGTATGGCGCGGCGGATACGTTCAGGATCGTTGAGCAGGTCTCCAGGAGCCTGCCAAGCATCAGCGACCAGATGGGTTCCCAATTGTTTCATTCTGCGGGGTTTTACCTCTATTGATTTTAAGTCTCAAACCTTTTAAGGTTAGCACGGTGTCCATAAATTTTCAAGTAAATTCCCAACATATTTCCAAAATAGCGATGAGCGCGAGGATACCGGGTTTTTTGGGGCGCTTTGGCCCTGGCCGAGTGCAGGAAACATCGATGTTTCCTGCATTTCCTGCCAAAATCGGCTTTCCGTAGAATGGGGTTAAAGCCCAACCGCCTTAATCAGCTCCTGGCGATGGAGAGGCTAGAAACCAGGAAGGGCGGGTACTCTGGGCACCGCCCTACATTAACCGGGTTTCTCGGTTTTCGGTTTTGTTGAGATTGACCTACTTAATTATGGTTAATCAACTCATCAATCCCGGCTGTGAGTAGCTCCATTCGGCAAAATTGCCCCGCTCAAAGCCGCTTCATTCAAATTCGCAACATTCAAGCTCGCCCCAATCAAATTAGCCTCGGACAAATTAGTTCCTGTCAAATTCGCTCCTGTCAGAGAACTCAGCAGCAAACCTGCTCCCGACAAATTGGCGTGACTTAAATTCGCTCCCCGCAAATCGGCTTCCAGCAAGCTAGCACCTGCCAAATTCGCACCGCTCAAATTAGCTCCCCGCAAAGAAGCTTTGTTCAAATTCGCAGCCCTCAAATCAGCATTGTGCAGAATCAAACCATTCAAATTAGCTTTACTCAAATTAGCTCCCTGCAAGTCCGCACCGCTCAAATTAGATCCATTTAGATTGGCGGATTGCAAGTCAGCACCGCTCAAGTCAGCACCGCTCAAATTAGCAGCGCAAATACAAGCCTCCCGCAGACTTGCTTCGCTCAAAGAAGCCCCAACCAAATTGACACCGCTGAGATTTCCGCGATTGAGATAAGCCCGAGTTAGATTTGCTCCGCTTAGGTTCGCCCCGTTCAAATCTACCTCGCTGAGAATTGCTCTAGTCAGATTTGCTCTGCTTAAATCAACCCCGCTCATAATTGCTCGGCTCAGCGTCGCCCCGCTCAAATTAGCCTCGGTTAGTTTCGAGCCGCTTAGCAAACAAGCTCCTACTAAACTCGCTCCAGTCATAACTGCTTTGCTCAAGTCAGCCTGAGACAGTATTGCTCCGCTGAGATTGGCCCCGCTAAAATCTGCTGCGATCGCCACAGTTCCAGTTAAACTAGAACTGCCGAGGTTAGCTTCAATTAATTTGGCTTTAGACAAATTAGCCCCGCTCAAGTCGGCACCGTTTAAATTAGCTCCAATCAGTTTGCTTCTAATTAAGTTGGCGCCTTTCAAATTAGCGCTGCTCAAATTTGTTCGACTCAGATTAGCTTCACTCAACTGAGCTTCAATGAGGTTAGCCCCTCGAAAATCTCGTTCTCCGTTTCTATGTCTAGTTAAAAGTCCATCGGCACTTAAAAGCTCTGTGAAATTCATAAAAAAATTGAGTGAGTTTCCTTAATTTCTCGATGTTCTATGCTGTCTGAAAATTTGTACTATCGTCTTGGGTAGTAAGTTTGTTCAACCAATTCGGCCACATTAACAATCGTCAAAACTGGTTGATTGCTAGCATCACCCTGCTCACCTAGTTATAACTTACGAAAAACCCGCTTTCTAGTAAAAAATGGGTTTTTTCAGCACGGGAGTCATGAATAAACCGAATTGCTCGCCGCGTGTAAGTCCTGTAACTATTATTTTTCTAGTAGTTAGTTGGCGGTTGATGTTAGTCATTAGCAGTTAGTGGTATTTATACTAACTGCTAATGACTAACTATTAACTGCTAACCATTTACCAATATACGGAGAAGTTATCGATCGATATTGTCAAGGTCGATCGAATATTTGGGGTATTGCTGGCCGCATCCGCGCCGCCTTCTCACCCGAAAATTTGCCAGTACAGGCGATCGAATTTATGAGTGCAATCAATAAACAAGATATCGGAGCTTCAACCCCTAATGCCTTCTAAATAAGTGCCTTCTACCTTCGATCGCCCCTGAAAGCAGAGCCCGGTCAGCTCAGCTAGTGTCACCTCCCCCCACTGTGCTCGATGCCAGTGAAAACCAACAGGAAGGCTGTTTCCGTCGGAGTGCTGAGCGAGTCGCAGGCGAAGCAAGCAATACGCTGCCATTAGCCTGAGATTTCGCGGAAAAATGGAGCGCGAGCCGTTCCTGTATTCTCGCGCTGCTGTGCTTGCTGTTAATCTTTACTCGATCCATGAGCGCTTGCGGTTCTAATTAACAGAACACCCGACACCAGACGCGCTCCCCAACATAAAAGCTGTTCCTGGGCTTCTCAAATGCTTCGCTGAGGCATTCCCAGAAAAAGTATATTCCTGTAGCAGGTCTTGCCAACGGCAATTGGGCTGCTACAGCCAACTAATGACCAGCCTAAGTCTTGCCGGAAGGCGACGACAATATTATTATTCTAATATTTGCCGACCACCGCAGGCTTTTCTGAGCGCGTGGGACTTGCTACTTCACCTGTATAAGTTGCTGAAATTAGCTACCCATAATTAAAGATAGTCGCTATTTGACTAAGCGGGCAATATCTGTGGTAATTTATGTCATCAAATTTGATAATACTGCGGGGTTTAAAATCTAGCAGTAGTGAGTGTTACAGACTAAAAAACCGCAGCAAATTTCTGCTGTAAAAATTAAGAGAGCCGATCGATTCTCCGGCGCCAAGCCCAGCTCACGGACTGGGCCCCTAATCAAAATTAAACTTTTGACAGGTGGCTTTTTTAAGTTTCCAGAACAAAACAAAAGCCGGCTTTCAGAGAAAAAGCCGACTTTTGAGATAATTTTACGGACGAAGTGTAAAACTCCTAGCTCGCCAATGTTGGTTGGATCACTTTCCACAATCCGAGTGCGCGAGTGCGACTACCCTGCAGGAAGTAGAAACAATACCCAAACAAACTCTGAACTATTAAATCAGAGGGCGGCCCGTACCGCCATGAGTGGGATCGTAAATACCAGCGGTAGTATCAACCCCAGGAGTGCCGGGAGCGCCGTAATCAGCCCGAGCGCTATCGCCGCTGGGATGATAGTCGTAGGTGTTCCAATGCTGAATGCCTCCGCGGCTCAGGATGGTTTCAGCTTTAGCGACTTCTGCTTCGCTGCCGTCAACGAGTACCAAGTAATCTCCCCTTGCCACGCGATCGCTGTATGCTTTAGCTTGCTCTTCGGGAATTCCCATACCGACTAAAGCTCCGATCAAGCTGCCCGCAGCCGCACCCAAAGCCGTACCGGCGAGTGTAGTGGCGATCGCCGTAGCTGAGGCTCCTGCCAGCATAATCGGCCCGATGCCCGGAATTGCCACTAGGCCGAGACCTACCAACAAGCCTGTCAAACCGCCCAAAGTACCACCTGTGAGTGCGCCCTTTGTGGCCCCTTCATCGGATTTGTTGTCCGCGCTGTCGTGCACGTCAATCCCTGCAATCTCGCCTTTAGAGTCAGCATCCTTAGCAATGACCGAAACCCTATTCATGTCGAAACCGGCAGTTCTAAGTTCTCCCAGCGCGTGTTCCGTCTCGCGGCGGGTTGAAAATACTCCCACGGCGCGCTTCTGGTGGCCCGAAGCTCTGCGGCCAGTATCTGCCGGCACATCGTAAATGCCCCAATCCTGAATGCCCCGCACGCTCATAATTCCTTCGGCTGTGGCAAGTTCGGCATCTGTTCCTTCTACGAATACCAAATATTCTCCGCGCGAGACGCGATCGCTATAAACTTTAGCTTTTGCTTCGGGAACTCCCAAACCGACCAAACCACCTACCAAACCGCCCGCTGCCGCCCCAATCGCGCCTCCGACTACGGTATCTGCCAGCAGAGTGGCGATCGCACCCCCCGCCATCACCGGACCCACTCCCGGAATCGCCAGTGCCCCAAGACTTCCGAGCAACCCAATCAAACCACCCGTCACGACTCCCGCTGTCGCACCGGCTTTTGCGCCACCGCCCACTTTGTCGTCGGTACTCTTACCAGCGCTAGCGCCCGCAATTTCGTTGCTATCGAGCTTTTCCCCAACTACCGAAACTTTATTCATCGGAAACCCGGTACTTTGCAGCTCCATCAGGGCTAGTTCCGTATCTCGGTAATTAGAAAATGATCCTACAGCTCGTTTGTGTTGACCTAAAGCCATTTTTTTTCTCCTCGAAAATATACTACTTTTACACAACCACAGAATTTATGATCTACCATCAATCACATTTAGTCATTTTTTCCCAACAATTTTCATCGGTCGCTGGGAATAACTTCCAGCTCTATCTTCAGGTTGGTTTCCCACTAATTATCAGACCTGAAAAATCGGAAATTGGGAAGGGGGAAGTTGCAGGTATTGCGCGAGTTTTGAGTGAGTGAATTTTAAATTCCATTTCAACTCTTTAACTTAAAACCTCGCTCTCCCTAGAGAGTCAGCTAAGCGTTTCACTCCGCTCCCCAAGCAATCTTACAATGCCAAACTTTACCCTCTTCCCTCAGACTTCTCTCCTAGATCACTAAATCATTCTTCCTTGTTTCCCTCGGACTTCTTCCTTCTAATTTATTGCTTGCTGCTAGGCGCTGAGGGTGCAGCGGGGGCGACAACAGCAGTAACATTCACTTGTTTGACACCCTTAATCTGTTTAGCTAGCGGCTCAATTTTAGCTAAATCAGTTTGACTGGGAACGGTGCCACCTACGGTGACAAGCCCGTCTTTTGCATCCACAGTTAGAGCCCCTTTGGTGATGTTTACTTCTAACTTGGAGCGCACTTCACTTTTGAGGTCGCCATCGGCTCTTGTTGCATCGCCGCCCGTCACATTGTTGCGCTGTTCTCTGGCCCTGATATCATTATTTGCTTGGTTTTTGCGAATATCGCTAGTGGCATCATCCTGAGTTTTTTTAACGGTATCGGCTGGGGGCGGGCTAGTGGTATTTTCTGTGGTAGAATTAGGAGCATCAGAGCTAGTTTTAGCTCCGTCGCTGCAAGCGGCAGCTCCAAATAATAGGAGGCCGCTGAGGAGAATTGGTGTTAGTTTGTTCATAATATGTTAATACCCTCCGGGTAAGCTTTCGATGAGGCTGACTTCGTGGAGCCAGATTTAGGGGCCAGATTAAGCAAGACAGAATCTTTGTTTGTGTCTTTCTTTGTGCTTCTTTCTGCCTGCGTTGGTTTTTTATAGGATTTAAAAATCCTTATATCAAATATATAAACTTGAGCAAGGATCTACATCGCTCCACGGGTGTAAAATTTATCTATGTCGTTAGATAGAGTACAAAAAACCAAATAAGGTCTTAGAGCTAATTCAACTTAATTAGTCAGTCCGGGACGCACTATTCCTCAGAAACCCGGTTGATTCCGAAATGTTTAGTTACTAAAGCTAATATTTTCCTATACACCAAGTTTAAAAGCTTAAGTTTTATTAATAAATTTGAGCGCTACTCCCAACTAATTTTTCCATCTTCCCGGTTCACTCAATATCTCTCCCTGAAATCCGTTAAAGTCCGGAAACTACTCAGTGTAAAACTTCCTGCTTCAAAACAAACGAAAAGAGTCGAGAAATTTTTGAGCATTTTCTGGTTCTGGGGTAGTGGCAACCAGGCCGTAAACGCGCGTTTCCACTAAAAAAACTTGACCTACACCTACAGGTTCATTGGGTGAAATTGGCTGAAACTCAAATTCTTTTCCCGGATAGCCTCCGAGGGAAATATCCCGCACTTGCAAGACTTTAGAATTCGCTGCAACGACGAAAAAATCAACGGCATTATTTAAAGTAATTCTGATATTATTGATATTATTGTTAGTCAGCCTAAAATCTAGGTCAAAGTATTGAAGCAAATAAGTTTCTTTGTTTTTTAAGTTTGAGCGGTATGTATGAGCAATAATTTGATTTGAAAAAGTTTCTGAATTAATTTTGGGATTTCCCGGCATATCGATCGCAAACTGACCCATCGCCGAGCAAAATGGCTGCCACTCTGGCGTCTGAATTTCTGCCCGCGGCGGGGCTGGTTGAGATACAGCGGGACGGGCAAACTTGAGAGGGTATGAAAGTAATGTAGCAGTAACTAGAAGTAAATACAGAAATTTCATTTGGGTAAAAATTATATATGCCCGATCGATCTGCGCTAGCCTAGAAATATATCTGCAAAGGGGCGATTTATGCTGAATATTATATTTACTCAACGGCGAGGCAACTCTCAAGGACGATCTAAAACCAGTAAAACCAATAAAACCAATATACTTGCTGCTGTAAATACTTGGCTGGCTGTGTGTCTGCTGGCTGCTGTCACAGCTTGTGCAAACAGCCCCAACAGCAAGACCCTGGAAGAATCTTTAGCCGCCGATCCCAAATTAAAACAAAACCCAGTGGTTTTCTCTTCCCCGCCACCAGCGACAGCAATTGAGACAAACTCTACCGCCAAACTTCCTCCCGATTTTCCGCCAGAGATTCCACTATATCCTAATGCTGAGTTAATCGAAGTTAGTGGGGAAACAGATGCCTCGCAAAAAAATGTGCGGCTGCGCTGGGAAAGCAGTGATCCGGTTAATTCGGTTCAGAACTTTTACTCTACAGAGTTTGGGCGTCGCAACTGGGAAATAGTCAGCCGCCCCACCGCCGAGGGACAAGGTTCTTTGGTAGCAACGCGAGATAATTTACGGGTAACTGTGTCGCTTTCTCCTACTCAGAAAGTAGGAGGTTCTACAGAATTTGCGATCGACTACAGCAAAGAAAGCCCCGAAATTGCCGCCAGTCCCCAACCTAATAATTCCGAGTCTAGCGCATCTCCAACCGCTTCACCAACTCCATCTAATTCAGAGGGAACTACTCCAACGCCCTCGGCCTCGCCAAAATCAGCCAAAGTTAGCGAAGAAGAAAGCCAAATTCCTCAACAGTTGCGGCAGTATGTGGCAGATTTAACTCAGTTGGAAGTGCTGAAAGTGCGATCCTCTCCGAAGGCTTCGCTAACGACAGAAAGTGCTAATTTAGAAAATGCCAGCACTTTGCCCAAACCCAACAAAATTGTCACTCGCCGCGAATACGCCCGCTGGTTAGTAGCAGCTAACAATCAGATTTATGCTAGCCGTCAAGCCAAACAAATTAGATTAGCAGTAGACTCTAGCGAACCAGCCTTTTCTGACATACCCAAAACAGACCCGGATTTTTCAGCAATTCAAGGTTTAGCAGAAGCCGGTGTAATTCCGAGTTCGCTTTCGGGTGAAACTAAAGATGTGAAATTTCGCCCGGATGCACCTTTAACTCGCGAAACAATGATTCTCTGGAAAGTACCTTTAGATAGTCGTCAAGTTTTGCCCACAGCTAACATTGAGGGAGTGAAAGAAAAGTGGGGTTTTCAAGATGCTTCTAAGATTGATTCCCAGGCGTCGCGGGCCGTTTTAGCTGATTTTAACAATGGAGACTTAGCAAATATTCGCCGCGTTTTTGGTTTTACTACTCTGTTTCAGCCGAAGAAATCCGTGACTCGCGCCGAAGCTGCTGCTAGTTTGTGGTATTTTGGCGTTCAAGATCAGGGATTGTCGGCTAAAGACGCTCTGGAAGCAAAGTCTCCACCAGCTCAATAGACTTGTTTGGGGTGGTTAAAAGTTTTGAACAAAGCATCTACTTACCAATACCCAAGAAACCGGGTTTTTTCTCTGTAACCAAACCCGGTTTCTGCGTCCACGGCGGACGAAATTTTACCAACTTTTGACAAATCGGCGCGCGATCGCCCGCCACAAAAATTGCAGCTTGAGTTCCTAGAAGTTCGGTGAATATGGCTTACCCAGAAACCGACTTTTATCTACGAAAATGCCCTGTAAAACGCGAGGCATATCCCGTGAAAAACTTCGTTTCGTTAATTCCTCTGGGGGAGTTCTCGTAAAAAATCCTTTCAACAATTAGACATCGGCTTTTCTGTTTTTGTGGCCTACCCTAGGGGATAGATTTTTTTGGCTTTAATCTTAATTTCTGTATCCTGCCATACAACCGCTGGATTTGGCGGGCAAATTTTCTACATATTTTAACTAATACTTTGTTCAAAACTCTCCGTAGGATTCCGGATGCCGTAGCGGTCTTAACGATAAATGAACAAGAGTGTTTGAGCTCTTGGAGAGCATTTTTTAATGTACGATATTACCTTATTTACCCCGCAAGACATGGCTAAATGCAGCTTAGTCCTGCGCCACTTAGGTAGAAATACTGCTAGTATGGAAGCCAGCAGCCAGAAGATTGTTAACTATATTTACCAACATTTTTGCGATTCGCAAACTGGAGAAAATACCTGTGCCTTAGTGCGTTTATTTAAAACTCATCCCTACGGGGAATTAGAAGACTCATTGCAACAATCCGCCCGCCGCTTGATGAAGGGCAATTCCCCCGCCGCCGACATGAAATGTTGGACTATGCTAGCAGCAGCAGGCACACAACCGCAGTGGAATTCTCAGCACACAGCAGCAGAAAACACAGCTATTCCATTAGTTAGCACAAAATTAGTGGCTCAAATGCCGGCGATTTCGGAAATAATCCGGCAGTTCGGTTTAGACATTCCTACATTCCTCGGGATTGAGCCAGAAAGGTTCCTGCAATTAAAGTCCGCAGTATTAAATATTTTTCACGTATCAGAAGCAAAGGGCAGCCCCTTTATTCCTGAGCAAAATTCCTTAATTATCCCCTACCAAGTCAAGTCTGTCTTGGGATTTGGGGGACTTCTGCCATCAGGAAGTGTGTTTGCGGTAGTGATGTTCCTGAAAGTTAAAATTCCCCACAGCACGGCTGAAATGTTTAAAGATTTGGCACTTAGTGTCAAAACGGCATTGTCCATGCCCGACGAACAAAGTGTTTTTGAGTATTCAGAAAATTCTAAAAGTTTTGTTAATAATAACAATTTTGCCGAAACCCAGTTACTTGAACATCAAGTTGCCAATTTGATTCACTTACTGGATTTTTCAGAACAAGAAATGCTCAGACAAGCCACTCGCTTTCAACAGACTATTGACAATTTACAGCGCGAACTAGCCGAATACAAAAATAAAGAACAAGCTTTGAAAGCAAGTCAAGATAAATTTACAGGCATCCTCAATATTCCCAATGATGCTATTGTTGTGGTCGAAGAAAGTCAAGTAATTCAGCGCTTTAATCAAGGGGAAGAACAGATTTAAACTAAGCTCTGTGTTTACTAACCCGGTTTCTTTGATAAACCGGGTTGTTGCTGTGTTTTTTGAGTTATACCAGTTACCCAAAAATAGGCTGCAATGATATGACAATAGTCCGGACAGTTTTTGGAACGATACTACAAGCTTACGCGGGGCAAGGAGCATAAAAAAGTCCAATTAAATGCCGCGTCAGGGGTGGAGCTGACATTGATTTAATGATCCACAGGGGCTGCGAAGTCAGGCGAGAATAAGCCATTGGGCCATATAAAAACTGTCCGGACTATTGATCTGAGAGTTTAAGGATGATTATATCAAAGTAAACTACCAAGAAAGAATTGATTTAACAGTTAATGTCTTATGCACTTTTGAGGAGTCCTTGAGAAGCCTAAACTATAATTTACTTAGTTGGTGTATGAGTATGTCACTAAAATTGAAAAAAGTCAAAAGGTAAGAAAGCTTTGAGTAAAAAAAAGATTTTTTACTTTTGGCTTTTGACTTTTGACTTTTACCACATCCAGTATTCAACTCAAAACTCAAAACTCAAGACTCTTAAGGCGCTGCTGCCGCCCTGCGGTTGGCAACAATCAGATTAGCCTGATACTCTGCCGCTTTTTGCTGAGCCTTTTGATAGTTCGGGCTGGTTGACGGCACTGCTTTCATGAGCCCAACCGCTTTCTGCCATTCGCTTGCTACTGTGATCCACTCATTTTGAGACTGAGCCGTCTGGGCCGAAATTGCTGCCTTCTGAGCTGTGTTAACGGCTTCCCTCCAAGAGTCAGGCTTAGGCGCGGTGGCTTTTGGTGCAGGAGAGGCTGCCTTGGGCGCCGGAGATGCAGCAGCAGCTTTGGGTGATGGAGATGTCGGAGTTGGGCTTGCGGGCGCAACAGCAGTAGGAGCGACTTTTGGTGTAGGAGAGGCTGCCTGTGGCGTACCCGGAGATGCAGCCGGAGAGGATGCGGCCGCTTTAGGCGCGGGAGATGCGGGTTTCGGGGAAGGGGAAGCAGCTTGGGGGGCGATGGGTTCTGGGTTCGAGTCGCCGAAGGGAAAAGTTTTAGTAAAGAAAAGCCCTGCGATCGCCGCCAGAGGTACTAAGATACCCACAGGTATTACCCATTTGGGAAATTGCTTTTTCGGAGGCGGGGCTTGATCTTCGTCTTCGTCTTCGTCTTCCTCGTCGTCATCTCGATCGAATTCTCCTTCTTGATAATAGTCTTCGCCTTCGGGCTCGACATCATCTAAACCTACAGAGTCGTCAGGCATTCCACTATCCAAGGGGTAAGGCATTGAATCCGCAGGCATCAGATCAATTTCATCTTCCCACGCAGGCGATCCGTCACCTGTTCGACGCCCGTAAACCTTTACAGTGTGAATTGATTCGAGTCCCAGCTTCGTCATGCCGGTGCGGATGAAATCGACCAATACCATTTGATCCGGTACTTTGTCTGCCTCCAGAATTATGTGGAGGCAGCCGTTGTCCCGCGTCACATCGGCGTTGATGCCTTTGGGTTTGAGTGTACGGTTGATGCTAGATGCGATCGCTTTTGGATCGCCTTGCTTGAGCAGTTCCCGCGGGTTCTGTTGTGTCATGGGTAGCGCTCTTTTTTTGGGGGGGGTGGAGAGCCGGCAAATAATATTAACCGATCGGCCTTCGGCGGACAATATTTATTTACCACATTAACTTCTACTTTGGCATTCTGAGAGTATTTCTAGTATCTATTGACCTTTTGGCCCGCGAGCCAGCATCAAGCACATAGCCGCTATCGAAATTTGTTGTAAAAATTTACAGTAAGGGGCCGATCCTGTGCACTGTCGCGCATCAGCGAAACAAGCTAGAAAGTTCTATAACTTTGGTTTGCAGGGTTGAGATTTCTTCTCGCCCCCGTTTTAAAGAAGCTTCTAACTCTAGCAGCAAAGGCAAACTTTTTTGCAGTTTTTCTAGGCTGGCGTTCTTGACTTCTTGACGAAAATAGTATACTCGTTTCGGATTGCCGAGGTCTAGAGCTTGAGCAATTTTATCATCGCGATCGCCCGCTTGGATCATTGCCTTTACCCACAGCCAAATCCGAAACTTACCAGTCAAGCCAGCCACAATCCTCAAACCAGGCTCGCTGCGGCCAGTTAAGCCTGCCAATAAATCCAAAGCGGCGGAGGTATTGCCCTCGCGAATCGCATCGGCTAGCTGGAAGGTATTTTGGGCGTGACAGTGCACCAGTGTGGCAACTTCTTCCGGGTTCAGAGGTTGGCTGCGGTTGCCCGCAAACAGCAGCAATTTTTCGAGTTCGCTGTATAGCTGGCGGGTATCGCTGCCAATGGATTCGGCCAAAAGTTCGATCGCTGTGGCTGTCAATTTTACGTTCATTTCGTCGGCGACTTGGCGCACCCGCTGGGCTAATTCTTTGTCATTCCAAGGCGGAATCGGTGAAAATTCCCGCACTTGGGCGGCGGACTGGGAAATTAACTTGGTAGATTTGAGCCGGCTGTCGGGTTTTTTGACGGATGTCAACAGCAGCACGGTGGTAGGGGGAATCACTGGCAGCGTCCGTTCAAATTGCGCTAACAGTTCGGGAGAGCACTGCTGCGTTACAGTAGTATTTGCCAGCCAGACAAAACGGCTGCCAGTACCGAAGGGGGGCGTTAAGGCTCGATCGAGTCCTTCGACCACAGCGTCGGCTCGATCGGCAATAATCTTGTCATAGTTAAAACTAGCCCAGTTGGGGTCGAGGACTGTTTGGCGCAAACTTGTCACAGCCTGCGCGATCGCAAAGTCGTCTTCCCCCCAAAACAGGTAAATTTGCATGAAAAACGCTCAGTAGCCCAAAAAATCAGAGTTGCAGGTTCCGCAAGTCCAACATATCCTGAATTGGACTGTTGGATGCCCGCACCATAATATAAAATTTGGTGTGGGAGTTTGTCACCGCGAGGAAATCAAGATTGGATGATACTTATCAAGCTTACGTAAATCGGGTGGCGCGAATGACGCTGCTGGACTCCTACAAGTCCCAGGTGGAACACATTCAGGAATCTCCAAAATTTAAGCCCGACGAAGCAGGCAGGAGAGATCCTGTACCTTTTCCAGGTTATTCAGTGATTACGCCCCCTGCGGGGGAAGATGCAGAAAATGCTGCATTTTATAGTAATTTGCACTCGAGCCAACAACGGCTATTGCAGGAAATAGGGGAGGGTGCGCTCGTGGCACTGCCTCCTGATAGCTTCCATTTAACCGTAGCCGATTTGATTTGGAGCAGCGCTTTTCGAGATGCCTCTGATAAAAATCCAGAATTTGAGGAGCAACTGCGCTCGCGCATGGCCGATCGTTTTGCCGCCTGCAAACCCTTGGCGGGCGGCGCTCCCATTCGCTGGATAGTGCTGGGGTTGATGGTGATGACTAGAGCTGTGGGTGTTTGTTTGGCACCGACGGACGAAAACTCTTACAAGCAAATTCTGGAGTTTCGCCGATCGATCTATCAAAATCCCGATTTAATGGCTTTGGGAATCGAACAGCAATATCATTTTACGGCACACATTACTCTGGCTTATTTTGGGGACACTGGGCCGAACTTAGACCGCGATCGCTTGTGCGCTTTGCTGTCAGAGTTAAACGAGCAATGGCTGGACACGCCGCAAGAACTGTCCGTAAACCGAGTGGAACTGCGGAAGTTTGACGACATGACCACCTACCTCCGGCAACCGGAATGGCCTGTTTTTGAGTTTTAACGAAGGAAGAGGGAAGAAGGAAGAAGGAAGAGGGAAGAAGGAAGACGGAAGAGGATCGATGTGAAGATTTTTTCCCATCTGCCACTCTCCCCATCTCCCACTCTCTCGCCCCCTCTCCCACTCTCCCACTCTCCCCTGTGACAAGAGTCCGGATATTGCCTATTAAATGCTTTAATTATTTTTGTTTGACAGTAAAGTCAAGGAAAAAATTTATGAAAAACCAGGAAAAATCAGTAATTCTGGTTTTTTACTTTTTGCTTAAAAAGTGACAGTACACGTTGTTGGTATAGGTTTAGATGGAGCTGCTGGGCTGAGTTCCTCGGCGAGGCAGGTTGTAGAAATGGCCGCTCTGCTAATAGGCAGCGAGCGCCATTTGAGCTATTTTCCCCAGCACGACGGAGAGCGCTGGGCGTTGGAAGATTTGACCGAAACAATTCTGGAAATTCGGCGCTGGTGGGCAACTGAACCCGAATTAGAACCCTCTGTGGGGACGGTGGAACCCCGCGATCGACTGATCGTAATTTTAGTGGCCGGCGACCCGCTGTTCTACGGCTGGGGAAAGTTGTTAATTGCCCAATTGCCGACAGAAAAATTGACTTTTCACCCCCACGTCAGTTCTGTGCAGTTGGCTTTTAACCGCTTGCAAATCCCTTGGCAAGATGCTCATTTTGTTGGCTCTCAAGGACGTTATTTTGAGGAACTGACGGCAAAACTCAAACTCGGTGTCGAGAAAATTGCGGTGCTCGCGGACGAAACTCATACTCCGGCTGCCCTGGCAAATTTGGTGAAAGCTCTAGATTTGCCTACACGCTACGAGTTTTGGGTTTGCGAAAATTTGGGTTCTGCTGACGAGCGCGTGGGCTTGCGTTCTCTGTCAGCTTTGCTGGGAGAGTCTTTTGCACCGCTGAGCGTGGTTGTGATGCTGCGGGAGTCCCCGCCGAGGGCAGAACCTTTGGATTTGGAAAAGTTGCCTTTGTTGGGAGTACCGGATGCAGCTTTTATCGGTTGTGGCGACAAGCCGGGTTTGACGGTTGAACGGGAAGTGCGGGTGTTGGTGCTGGGACAATTGGCTTTGCAACCGGGACAAGTTGTCTGGGATGTGGGTGCTGGTAACGGTTCTGTGTCGATCGAAATTGCTCGTTTATTCCCGCAGTCTGAGGTGTACGCGATCGAAAAAACGGTTTTTGGCACTTCTGCGATCGAGTTCAACTATGGCCGTTTTGGGCTGCAAAATGTGTTCTCGATTTACGGAACCGCCCCGGAAATCTTGCACCGCTTGCGTCCTCCGCACCGGATTTTTATTGGCGGTAGTGGCGGAGGGTTGACTAAAATTTTGGGCGTTTGCGCGCTGCGGCTGCTTCCTGGAGGCTCGATCGTCCTGGCTTTGGATGCTTTTGAGGATATTGCGACTGTTTTAAGCTGGATGGGCGATCGGGTGCGCCGGGAACCGCACTGGAGTTACCGAATCGTGCAAGTGCAATTGTCGCGTTCTGTAAATGCGGGCAATTCAACTCGTTTTGACGCGCTGAATCCGGTTTCGATTGTGACGATCGATCGACACTTGAATTAATGTCGGAATTTTTACCGCAGATTTAAGCTGATTAGCGCTGATTAACGCTGACTTGAGTCAGGAAGAGTAAGGTTGCGGTTGCTAGTAGCAATAAAATGCCGGCTACACCTGCTAGAGGTTTTGCTGCTATTCCTGTAATCCATTCCGGTGCGCGGCCTGTCGGATTAATTGCGCCTTCTGTATCTACGGTAGTTATACCCCAAATCCAAGCTGCGTGAATGCCGATCGCCAATCCTAAACTGCCATTGTCGGCGATGCGGGCTAATGTTAAAACCATCCCCATCAGCCACAATCCGGGCAGTTGCGGTAGAGTTTCTTTGGCTGCCCAAATTAGGTGGGCGATCGCGAAAATAAAACTGGCGATCACTGCTGCGATTAGCATTGAGTAATCTTGCTGGAGGATTGTTTGCAAGCAGCCGCGAAAGATTAACTCTTCTGTGGCGCTAATCCACAGTCCTAATAACAGAGTCAGCAGACTAGCCGGGTTAAAAATTAAAGTCCACAAATTAATTTTTTTTTCGCCTGTTTCCGTGGAAGCCTCGCTTTTTTTTAGCTCGATCCAGCCTGTGGCTAATTGCAGACCCAATAAAATTACTAAGCTAATTATTCCTAATCCTAATCCCCGCATTAATGACATCAAAACTGCGGGTTGCCAATCCCAACCCCAGTTGGCAAAAGAGGTGTTTTCAATCCAACTTGTCGCCCATAAAATGAAGGGGACAATCACGTATAGGGAAGCTAGTAAAGGTAGTTTTTTGTTTCCCAGGGGTTGGGGTGGATGCCATTTGAGGGCGATCGCCAGCACAATCGCTGCCGGAAGCCACACAACAATCCAAGTCGAGAAAAACAAGATTATTTTGACAATGGCTGGTATTGACGGCGACAGCAGTCGCAGATTGGTTATGCTATTCCACATTTAAGGGGCTGCAACTATAATACTGTTGACTGTTGGCTGTTGACTGTTAATTCTTAACTAATGACTAATGACTAATAACTAATGACTACCGATCGAGCTTGCGCTGAATTTGCCTCAGAGACTGGTACATTTCGGGCAAGCGGTTGTAGACGGCTGCGGCTTTGAGAAATAATTTGTGGGGAATTGCTGGAACGCCCGTCACGATCGCACCTGCGGGCACGTCACTGTGAATTCCGGCTTTAGCAGTGGCGATCGCACCATCTCCAATTTTGGCTTGATTAGCAATTCCCACTTGACCTGCCAAAATTACATTGTTGCCAATTTTAACTCCGCCGGCCATGCCAACGTGAGCGGCAAACGCGCAATTTTTCCCGACTTGACAGCCGTGACCTACGTGTACTAAATTGTCGATTTTTGTATTCGGGCCGATTCGGGTTTCTCCGACAGCGGGCCTGTCGATCGTGCTGTTGCAGCCAACCTCAACGCCCTCTTCTAATACAGTGCAGCCAGACTGCTCCATTTTCACCCATCCTGTGGCTGTTGGCACGAACCCAAAACCTTCGCTGCCGATCGCCGCACCGCTGTGAATCACGCAATTTGCCCCGATGCGAGTACGTTCGTGAATGACACAATTAGCGTGTAAAACTGTGCCGGCGCCTATTTCCGCATCTGGGTAAATTACGACATTTGGGTGAATGCAAACGTTGCTGCCAATTTTGACTTTTGCTTGAATAACGACGTGGGGGCCGATATAGACATTTTCACCAATTTCTGCTGAGGGGTGAACGACGGCTGAGGGATGAATTTCGGATGCTGGGCGAAACGGTTGATAGAAAAGGGCGATCGTTTCAGCAAACAGTAATCGCGGATCTGCTGCGGCAATCCAAGCAATGTTGCGATCGGTACATTGAGCTTGGAGGCTTTCATCTAAGGGTAAAATTAAAGCCGAAGCATTTGTAGTGGCTGTATGAACGGCAAATTTAGCACCTTCTATATAACTGATTGTGCCCGATGCAGCTTCATCAACAGGGGCCGCGCCTGTAATTTCTGGATCGGTAGCAACCGACGCTGTGAGGGTGCGACTGGTGGCTAAGTTAAGTTTTTCTACTATTTCACTAAACTTCATCTATAAAAATTTGTTGTTAGCACAGATCGATCATAGTTAAAAATACCAGGTTTGGAGCACGATCTCAGCAGTTGCCATTTAAAAAACAAAAACCCCGGTTTCTTTAAGAAGTCGGGGTTGTAGCGCTCGATTATTTTTGGCAATTATTTTACAGAAACTGCATCTACGTCAACTGTGCTGCCGTTGGCTTCAGAATAATTGGCACCGGTGGCTTCGGATGCTGAAGCTGTCTCTGTTTGGCGGGATTTAAAGTAGTCGATCGCCATTTGCGAAACTTCGGAAATCAGCAAGACTGCGATCGCCACATCGTCAATTTGTCCGATGACGGGGAGAAAGTCTGGGGCTATGTCGATCGGGCTTACCAGATATGCCAGCGTTCCCAGAATAATCCACCAGCGGTACTTGGGGTTGCGGAGGGTGTCGCGGTACCAGTTGTAAACAGATTGTATAGAAAAGCTCATGGGGTTGTCCTCTACTTATATTTTCAATCTTGACAAATTGTCGCTCGAAATGCTTGTGGAGATATCCCCCCTAGGGTTGGCAAGAGACTTCTACCTGGGAGTATAGGGAATTGGGGAGGGAGAACTTGTCAAGCTGTGTCGGAAGGGCGGGGACTCTTGACAACGCGCCTACAGAAACCTGACAGATGAAAGGCGATGGAATTAATCTGTGTTGATATGCGTTTATCTGGGTTTATCGGCGGTTAAAAAAAATTATATTGTTGACGGTAGATTCGGAATCTATTACTTGTATATAACTATAGCAAGTCTATTTGAGTCATGAATGTAGAACCACCTGAAACGCTGGCGATCATTGAATCGATTGTTTACAAATCAAATGGTTTTGCTATACTTAGATTGGGATTTTTAACCGCAGATGTCAGCAGATAAACACAGATGGGTAGTCCTAAAGAGGAAAGGGTGAGAGAATGGAAGTGCTGTGACTCTAATGTTGTATGTCTACTGCTCTGCCTATCTGTCCGAATTGTCAGTCTGACGCTGTGATGAAAAACGGTCGAACTCGGCATCAGAAGCAAAATTACAAATGTCGAGACTGTGGACGGCAATTTGTTGAAGACCCGCAGTGGCGGATGATTAGCGAGGAAACTAAAGGCATCATTGACCGATTGCTCTTGGAGAAGTTGTCGCTGGCAGGAATTGCCCGTGCCTTGGAGATCTCAGAACTGTGGGTGCAACAATACGTCAATGCGAAATACCAACAGGTAGAGCAGGAGGTGCAAGTGCGCCCAAAGCCAAAACGCCGTCTGGCGGTGCAGATGGATGAATTGTGGTCATTCGTCGGCAACAAAGGCAACAAGCAGTGGGTGTGGCTTGCCCTGGATGCCCAAACCCGTGAGATCGTCGGGGTGCACATCGGCAACCGCAGCGCAGGCTCAGCACAAGCTCTGTGGCGGTCGATGCCCCCGGTTTACCGCCAATGTGCCGTAGTCTACAGCGATTTCTGGTCAGCCTATACGGAGGTCTTACCCAGCAAACGGCATTATGCAGTAGGCAAAGAAACAGGAAAAACCAGCTACATTGAACGCTTCAATTGCACCTTGCGTCAGCGCGTGTCGCGTCTGGTTCGTAAAAGCTTGTCGTTCTCAAAGAAGCTAGAGAATCACATTGGAGCAATTTGGTTATTCATCCACCATTACAATGCTTCGCTTTCTGTCTGCTCATCCTTTCCTGCTTAGGACTACCCACAGATGAACGCTGATGGGATTCATTGGTGTTTATCTGCTGTTTAAAAACATCTTCATATCTTTCACTCACGAATTTTGAAAGATCCATTTTTGGTCGCCGATCGCAATTTCGCAGCCATTTGGCAGCCAAAAAGGCTCGTTAGCAGCCAGCCTCTGCCCACCCACAAAAGTGCCGTTGGAACTGCCGCTATCGACAAGCTGATATCGCTGTTTACCAAGTTCGTCAGTGGCG
Organism: Microcoleus sp. S13_B4; assembly: GCF_036700885.1. Taxonomy (NCBI): domain Bacteria; kingdom Bacillati; phylum Cyanobacteriota; class Cyanophyceae; order Oscillatoriales; family Microcoleaceae; genus Microcoleus; species Microcoleus sp. S13_B4. Next base: position 9,893 of record NZ_JAUBPU010000046.1, on the reverse strand, counting down.
CGGCGGATTTGAGCGTGGTAGCGCGAACTTTGCGGATCTTGTAATACTAATGTGTTGGTTGGTTCGCGTCCAATTGTAAAGGGATTGGCAGTTAGGGCGATCGCTTCTCCAGAAAGTTTGTAGATTAAATATGCGGTTGTTTTGCGATCGTTGCTTGCGAGTACGGTTGGTGCAAGTTGAGGAGGATTTCTCCCAGGAGGGAGGCTGTTTTGAGCAAGTTGTTGTGTCAGTTGTTGTAAATCTCGATCGAACCCTGCTGTGTCAGAAGCTGGAAGACTCGCAGGAGAATTACCTGAAATTAAGTTTAACTGCTGTACGGGAGATTGAGGAACAATGGGACGGCCGGCTTCGGCAATTCTCATTTGCAGGGCGGCGGCATTTTCTGCTTCCTGTCGGGCACTCATTCCCTCAACTTGGCGAATAACTCCGTTGGTTTCGGGAAAGCTGACATCGCCAATTCGCACGTCTTCTAAGTTAAAACCTAGAGTATAAAAATCTTGGACGCGATCGAGCAAATTTTGGCGCAGCAACAGCCGTCCTTGACTGATAAGCTGTTGTAGGGGTATTTGCCCGATAGCTAATCCCATACAATCCTTAACTGCACTTGCTAAAACAGCTAGAGGATCGGACAATTCCAAAGCTACTCGTTTCGGATCTATAACTTGATAAATAACAGTCAGAGTAGCATCAATTAAAAACCGATCCTTAGATAAAAAATCTCCGTGCGACTGTACCTCCAAATTGCGGAGTTTGGTGTCTACGAGGACAATTTGACACTGTTCCAGCAGGGGAAGGGCGAAGCTGAAATGCCGCCCGGATTTCAGGGTACGCACGGCGCGGCCGTTTTTGACCAACAAACCCGTGTAACCCGCCCCTATAAAGTCCATACTAAACCCGGCCCAGCGTTCTGGAGTTATCGTTTGAATCAGGGGAGAAGCGTTGTTCATGGGAGGGAGTTGAGGGAGGTTCGATTCTACTTTTAGGGTAACAAATTGCTGGGGGCGAGCGATCGGGCGGTGTGCCGGTTCCGCAACCTCTATTCTATACTTCTGGATTCCCCGCGATTCAGGCCGGACTGGATCGAGTTTGCATCTAGTTGATGGTGGGGGCGATCGAAATGCCGTTCGTAGGGTAATTTATAATCAAGATTAATGTGTCCCGTTAATCTCTCATGACTACACAATCTGCTTCGCGTTATGTCGCACGTCACCCTGAAATCTTGCAAGGGGAACCCATTATCGCAGGAACGAGAACTTCGGTTCGTGCGATTGTAGAATTATGGCGTTTAGGTATTACTCCTGAAGAAATTCCGATGCACTTACCTCATCTGAAATTAGCTCAAATTTTTGGTAGTAGTAAATATGTAGTGAGTGAATATTTATTGCCTCAACGTATAATTATAATGATGGATCACATACCAAATAGCACCAATATGGTTTTCTATTTTTTTAAAAAAGGAAAAGTTTTTATTACGAGACGAGAAACACGTTGGTGCCAAGTATTATTGAATATTTCAATAGGATTAGTTTTTCCACTATCTTTACCAACTGGCTGAGGGCGTTTGCTTGGAAAAATACAAGCATAGGCAGCCCAAAAATCTGTATAGCAAACAGCACATGGTCGATATACAGGAGGTAGAGAATTCCATAATTGTTTTGCTCCTTCTTCGCTACGATCCCAACATAAACACCAATAATTTCTCTGGTCTCTCTATCCATTGCTAACCACACCAATTGCTTATTTTGTGGGTCATCTACCAATGTTCACAGTTCGTCAAATTCAACCTTCAATCTGACTTTTTTTTTAGATTTAACCTTTACTCTGCGTTCGATTGAGGCATATTTATTATTTACGTAATCCTGTAAGCATTTTTGAGAAACACGCCTTTCTCCTGGCTATACCAGCCAAATAAATCTTCTCCTAAAGAAGTCGAGCGATTAATTTTTTTGCTGGTGAGCTAATTACTTTCTTGCTAGGGTTCTCTACCAATGGGCGGCCGCAACTCTGACATTTTTGTGATGGTTTTTTATCGTGAATTCTACCCTTTTTAACTATGTTATTTGAACCACAATCAGGGCAATATGGTCGTGAAAATAGCAGATTATATGACTAAATTAATGTGGGCAAATATCAAGGATTCCAGCAAGAGTTACTTAGGATAGCATAAGTGTAACTCACTCTACATGCGAGCGCGTAAAGAAATATTAAAAGCACAAAATTTGATTGCGTGAGTTATACAGCAATTTGAGATCAAACTCGCCACAAAGATGATAAACTTTAAAGATGTAAAAAAAGGAGATTATTTAGAGATGGCAGCATATTCTATTGACTTACGACAGAAGATACTAAGTGCGTGGCAAAGCAAAGAAGGTACACAAAGAGAGTTAGCAAAACGATTTAAAGTGAGTTTATCGTTCCTACGTGACTTTTTGCGTCGGTATCGAGAGACGGGGGAGATAGCTGCCAGGGTTCAAGGAGAGGATCGTCGCTCGAAGCTTAAAGGTAAAGAGCAAGAATTGTTAAAGATAATAGTCACAGAGAAAAGTGATATATATTTGCGAGAAATTCAAGAGGAAATAAAAGAGCGTCAAGGCATAGAAGTAAGTATATCAAGTTTGTCCCGCACTCTTAACCGCTTAAAATTAAGGCGTAAAAAAAAACTTTAGTAGCGACTGAGCAAGCTACAGAAAGAGTCCAAAATTTGCGCTATGAATTTAGGCGTTGGCTAGATACTATAGACATCAAAAACCTCGTATTCATGGATGAAACAGGTGTAAATCTGGCTATGACACGAAATTATGGCAGGTGCCAAGGTGGAGCCAGAGTCTATTATAACCGCCCAGGAAATAAAGGCAAAAACCTCACTTTAATTGGAGCTATGAGTGAGGTCGGCTTAATTGCCACTATGACTTTTCCAGGTAGTCTGAACACAGCTAGTTTTTTAGTTTTTGTTGAGCAAATATTACTCCCTCAGTTGTGGATTGGAGCAATTGTAGTCATGGATAATTTACCGGTACATTATGCTGAAACTACAAAAGCTTTAATTGAATCTGTTGGAGCTTTTGTAAAATTTTTGCCTCCATACTCGCCTGATTTATCGCCCATCGAGTTATGTTGGTCAAAGTTAAAAGAAATTCTTCGTTCCCAAGGAGCTCGCACATCCGATGCTCTTGATGAAGCCATCACTATGGCTGTTAATCTTATTACTGATGAAAATGCTCTCAATTGGTTTAATCATTGTGGTTTGTTTTTTGAGCCTATTTAGAGAGCTACTTGTTGTGGCGGGGTTGCTCGCAAATTGCTGTAAAATTATCCTATGGGTTCAATTACTGTAATTAAATTACACTACCTATTTATCACTACCCAGGATTTGTGTTGAATTTAAGGCGAGTGTGGCCTTAGATAGCTTTTGATACCAAATCCGCACAATCCCAGATTCCGCACCCCCCAACGGAGAGCATACACTGCAAGAGTCCGACTCGAAGTCGATCGTCCGAAACAATAGTGAATCAAAATATCGGAAATTGTGTGTTACTGAGCATAAACCCGTTAGGAATTCCTGAAAATTAACGTTCGGGCATGAGGTAAATTTTATTAATCCATAAAATATCAAAAATCCCACCCAAACTAAGTATTAATTCCCAGCAGAATTGAGTTCGCATGATGAGAGTATGCTTTTGGGCCTTTCCCACAAGAAATTCATAAAATTTATTGCGGCCAAACTAGATGGCAGGCCAGCTTACTACCCCTACTTTTAAGCCTAATAGTTCGGTTGCCTTGAAGCTGTCTACAGGCTTAGAAAATAAATATCCTTGCCCAAATTCACACCCCAAATCTCGCAGTTTCTGTAGCTGTGTTGGCGTTTCTATACCTTCTGCAACGATATCCATACCTCGGCTGCGAGCCAGGGTCACAATTGTCTGGATAATTTCTACGCCACTGTTGTCTACCCCAATGCGACTCACAAAAGAGCGGTCAATCTTTAAGGTATCAATGGGAAACTCGTGTAAGCGGCTTAAAGAAGAGTAACCGGTGCCAAAGTCATCGATACACAACTGAATGCCTAAAGCTTTTAGCTGCTTCAACATCTTTTCTTCCCTGGATACTGTTTCTAAAATGCAACTTTCAGTAATCTCTAGTTTTAGACAGTAGCTTGGAATGCCAGTCTGCTGCAAAATGTCCTCAATTCGATTGAGTAGATTTACTTGCTTTAGCTGCACGCCGGAAAGATTGACATTAATCGCCAAGGGAGGTGTTTGGGGAAACTGTTGCTGCCAAATACCGATTTGGTGACAAGCTTCCTGCAAAACCCACCACCCCAGTTCATTGATCAAACCAGTTTCTTCAGCCACAGGGATAAACTCAGCAGGCGGGTAGATAATGCCAGATGCGTGATGCCAGCGCACCAAAGCTTCAAAGCCACTCACTTGCCCCGTAGAAAGTGAGACAATTGGCTGGTAGTGAACGCAAAATTCTTGTAGTGCGATCGCCCTTCTCAAGTCGTTCTCCAACTGCAAGCGCGTCCTCGCCACAGTTTGCATCGCTGGATCGAAAACTTCGTAACGCCCTCTGCCTTGAGCTTTAGCATAATACATTGCGATATCCGCATCTCTGAGTATGTCTTCTGGGCGATCGTAACCCATTGTGCTAACGATAATTCCCATGCTGATCTCGGTAAATACTTCATAATCATTCAAATTAAACGGCTGCCTTAATTGATTTTGGATGCGTTCAGCCACCCTGTTTGGTTCATCAATATCTTTAATATCTTCTAGCAATATCACAAATTCATCTCCTCCAAACCGCGCAACTGCATCTGTATGGCGCAAAGAAGCTTGCAGTTGACGAGCAACGCTTTTTAGTAATTCATCCCCAACCAAATGTCCGAGGCTATCATTCACTACTTTAAAGCGATCTAGGTCAATAAATAGCACCGCATATAGATAATCTTCACGTCTGTACGACAAGTCGATCGCCTGTTGCAGCCGATTCATAAACCAAGCGCGGTTAGGCAAATCCGTTAGCGCATCGTGAAAAGCATCATGTCCTAATTTTTCTTCCCTTTGCAACAACTGAATTTGAGCCTGTTGAAGCTCATTGACGGCTTGTCTAAGTTCAGCCGTTTGAGAAGCCACCCGTTGCTCTAACTCAGAAGTGAGTTTCTGCAAGGCTGCTTCCGCCTCTCTTCGCGCTTCAATTTCTTCTTTCAGAAGCACATTTTGCTCTTCCAGCGTCTTGGTCAAATTTCGCAGTCCCAGGTGTAGTTGCACGCGAGCGAGGACTTCCTCTTGCTGAAAGGGTTTGGTAATATAATCTACTGCCCCCATTGACAAACCTTTAACCTTATCCACCCGATCCGTAAGAGCTGTCATAAAAATCACAGGGATATCTTTCGTGACCACCGATGCTTTTAAGCGGTAGCAGGTTTCAAAGCCATCTATCCCCGGCATCATCACATCTAACAATATGATATTTGGCGAAACTTCTTGTAACTTCTCAAGAGCACTTTCCCCATCCTTAGCCACTAAAACCTTGAAGCCTGAATCCTTCAAAAAATCGAACAGAAGTTTTAGGTTATTCGGGTTATCGTCAACAATTAAAATTACATTTTCCTTTTTGTTAAGCATTTTATTTTCCAAAATGTGTCTTCATAAAAGCTAGTAGTTCTTTTTCTTCAAAATTTTTCGCAAATTGCAATATTTTATTAGAAAATGGTAAATAGTTTCCGTCTATCTGCTTGAGTCTATTGGCTTCCTGCTCAACAACTTCAATATCGCCGATCCGAGCCGCATTAAACAGCGCTACCAGCTCTGTTGATGGTGGTATCACAAGCTCACCACTCTGAACGTTTAATAAATCAGTGAAACCTTCCTGATGTGCGTTAGCCAAATCCGCAGGTTGGTCGTAAATCCATTCTATTTGTAAGTATTTTTTTAATACTTCTAGCAATTCTTCTACTTGGATAGGCTTTGACAGGAACTCGTTACAACCTGCTTCTTGGCTATTTTGCCGATCGAATTCAAACACGCTGGCGCTGGATGCTATCAATATTACATCCTTAAATTCTGATGACTGTCGGAAGCGCCGCGACATTTCAAATCCATCCATTACTGGCATCACTAAGTCTGTGATAATCAGATCGGGTTGAAAATCAATGGCTTTATTTAAACCCTCTTGTCCATTACAACCTTCCATGATTTTAAAACCTAGGGGTTCTAAAAAACTTCTAATAAAATTTCTATTTTGTAATAGATCGTCTACTAACAAAATTTTATTTTTATTTCCTTTAAAACCCGTTAAATTAAGTGAAGTATTTAGCGAAGGGTGAGCAAGAAATTCAGATGATTGAGTTAACTCTAAATCAAAGGAAAAAATGCTGCCTTGACCGAATATACTTTCGACTTTTATTTCGCCTCCCATCATTTGAACAATTTTCTGTGCGATCGCTAATCCTAACCCAGTGCCTTCTGACTTGTGCTGGCTATTTCCGACTTGTTCAAACGGTAAAAATATTTTTTCTAACTGTTCTGGCGCCATTCCAATCCCAGTATCTTGGATATGGAAACGAATTTTAGTACGTGGTGATTGGTCGGAGTCTTCCCCCTCACCTGTTACGCCTACCTTAAAAATAACACCACCTTTTTCTGTAAATTTAATAGCATTGCCCAAAAGGTTAATCAAAACTTGGCGCAGTCGTTTTTCATCAGCCTTGACAGCGTTAGGAAGTTGATTTAATACTTGATAACTAAATGTAATTTCTTTTTCTTCAGCTCGGATGCGGCACATTTCCACAACCCCGATCACAAAAGAAGAAAAATTAAAATTGGAACTGTAAAGTTCCATTTTACTGGCTTCAATTTTAGAAATGTCTAAAATATCGTTAATCAGAGTTAGTAAGTGCGAACCACACTGGTGAATAATTTGGATAGCATCTTTTTGTTTAGGAGTGGTAGTTTTATCGCGTTCCATAATTTGAGCGTATCCTAGGATTCCGTTCAGGGGAGTGCGGAGTTCATGGCTCATGTTCGCGAGGAATTCGCTCTTGGCATTGTTAGCAGTATCAGCGGCAATTTTTGCCTCTCTTAGCTCACTTGTTCGTTCTTCTACTCGATTTTCTAGCTCTGCATTGGTCTTTTCTAAAGCAGCAAAATACTCGCGCAATTGCTGTGCCATTTGGTTAAAAGATTGAGCAAGAACTGCCAGTTCATCTATCCCATTTACGTCTACTTTTTGGTTTAATTGACCGCTAGCGATCGCTCGACTCGCTTGACTCAAACGAAAAATAGGATGGGTAATCCAACGGGAGGCGAGAATTCCTAACAACGTCGCTAGCACTAACGCTAAAACGCAGAGTAGGATAGTGCTGCGGGTATTGGCATTGATTTGCTCCATAAAGTCGGCTTCTGGAACGACTACAACAATCAGCCAATCGAGACCTAGACCATCTTGGAATGGGGATACTTGCACAAATTCCCGCTGATCATCTAGGATGAAATTTAGTTGCTGGTTGCTGTCAATTTCGGTGAAGTTACCAAAGCGTTCTATTAAATGTTGCGCTGTACCCTTGATCAAAGGTACGCTGCTTTCAATCGCTTTTAATCTTTGCGTTTTTTTGCTATTTTTGGTTTTAATAAATGGCTGTTCGGCGGTGGATGAAGCTACTAGCAAGCCAGAGCGTTCTATGATGAAAGTCTTTCCCGATCTACCAATTTTTAAAGTTTGGAGAAAATCGCTGATTTTTGAGAGAAACAGATCGGTACTTACAACTCCTCGGAAAGTGCCATTTTTGTCGTAAACAGGTTGGCTAGCGGAGATTCCTAGGCTAGGTTGAATAAAATATTGATAAATTTTATTCCATTGGGGTTTGCCTGCAACTTTTGCGGATTTATACCAGGGTCGGATGCGGGGATCGTAGTCTGGGTGGGTTTCCTTAAACTGGGTCGGGTTGCCCTCTCTATCTACGCGGACGATCGTATTAATAAAATTAGTAGAGCGATCGGTTATTTCAATAACAACACTGCCATCATCCTTATATCCAGCACCCGCATATTCTTTTCTTTCCCCTCCAAAACTGATGTAACTAACGGTGGAAAATTGCTTGAGCTGCCACAAGAAGTAACTTCTCATCGAACCCATATTCTCTGGATTCCATAATCCAAAGCGGCGAATGGCATCGACGCTGATGGCATTGACCAAATGGGGCGTTTCCAAGTAAGTGTTTAATTGTTGATTGATGCGGGCGACTACCTCCGTTCGTAATTGGCTAGTAACGTTGTTGACGGCTGTTTTGCCGTTGCGTAGCGAGAGCCAACCTGTCAGTCCCACAGCGGCAAAGATTTGCAGGACGAATGGTACGACTAAGACGAGGCGCAGCGGGATTTTTTGAGGGCTTTTTGCAAGTTCATTCTCACTTGCGATTAGTGTCATGGCAGAGTCACTTTGGTATTTGGATTATTTCAATAACAACAGTCGCTCACCCTTGGTCATTTAAAGTCAGCTATAGGAAAATTATTGATTTCGTCTCTCTTGAACGCCAATTGGTTTAAGGATATCTTATTGTTGAATAACCGGGCTGAAAAGAGTGGGTAATACTGATACAGTTTGCAAATTTATGAAAAAAAAGAGCTCCCCCATGTGAGACGAAATCTCCATAAATGTCAAATGATATATTTTGCTTGGGATTGCAGTGTAAGCCTACCTGCAGATTTCATGGATATTGAGTACACCTTCATTCACTTGTAGGTCTTGACCTCAATACTAATTGATCTAAGCATACAACTATAGTCAGAACTTACGAACTATAGGGTCTAAAACCCAGCTTCCCCGTGCTGCCCTTAAAAAGGGGGGGAACCGCTTCAAAAAACTGGGCACTTGAAAGCCCTCTTGGAAAAAGGGTTTGGCGGTTCTATGCGTAAGTCGTAACTGCTCAATAACCACTGGTAGAGGCGCTCCTCGTCAATCAGGTGTACTGAAGCGAGGAAAACACTTTCATGCTTGTTGTAGCATTCCTCTCCCAAATCTGGTTAAATCAAAATATGACACTTCCCTACCTAGCTATTGACATTCCCCAAGGGGAACGGACACCGTTGGGGAACTGGCTGCTGAACTTGATAGCTCAGCAGCCACAGCTACTTGGACGTTGCTGAATCAAGGTATGATAAACTTATAGTGCGATCGTAGACAAGCGAAAATGATTTCTTTGATTTTGATACGAAACTGGAACATCTGCAAATTTTAGATAGTGAATTAGTAACTGAATTGAATATCTTAGCAACTTGCTGTCTGATTTAGAATAACAAAGATTTTTGCGTTTTAGGCGAGCCAAATAATGCCTTAATCTTGTATTTTTACCCTCAACTCTTATCATATATGTTTTGCGGTGGAATCTGCTCTCCATCGGGAATAAACTTCGGGTAAACTTTCCCCCATCTGTCACATAAAAATGGCATTATTTATTAACAATCTCCCATAGTGGTTCAAAGGTTTTGGCACTATGGTCGCCTAAAACCCATCCTATATAGTCATTTCAAATAAATGTGAGACAGAGGCAAGATCATGATAAAATCGATAAAAATAGTTAATGAGAAAAAAATGGCTTACAGTCTAGACCTCAGACAAAAAGTAGTCAATTATGTGGAAAATGGAGGGAGTATAACGAAAGCTGCCGCCATATTTAAGTTAGGAAGAGCAACAATTTATAGATGGCTAGGTAGGGAAGACCTTCGACCAACTCAGGTCACTCACCGTCAACGAAAGCTAGATTGGGAAGCCCTCAAAAAAGATGTTGAAAAAAATCCGGAAGCAAGATTAGTAGAAAGAGCAAAAACTTTCTCCGTCAGACCGAGTGCCATCTGCTATGCCTTAAAAAAATTGAAAATTACACAAAAAAAAAA
>NZ_JAUBPU010000112.1:1325-5775 GCF_036700885.1 Microcoleus sp. S13_B4 | reverse complement strand
AATGTTAACTACGATGAAAACTCATCCTGGGCCGCGAAATTGGGCGGCATTTACTTTAATTGGGGAGGCAGAGTAAGTTTTTATGAATAGCGCGATCGGCTCAATGTTTTTATCCTAAATTTTATCCTAAATTTTATCAATTCCGTTTGTACCGGAATGATAGAGGAGACGGCAGTGCCGTCTCCTAATTTCCGATACTAATAATTCCGATAATCGGAAACGATCTTTATTCTTTAGTCGGCGAAGGCCGACTTTGTTTGTGTAGACGCGGTTTCAACCGCCGAGTTATCTTCTCACTCTCAAAACTGATGGAAGTGAACCATCTACTCTACATATTCACATACTTTGCACTTTCCCGCAATCTATTTTGCACCTCATACTTAATCAAGTATGTGGGTAGAACGAATGATTTTCCCATCTGGGTTGCTTAAGATTTAAGTCAAGTGTTAAGAGGATTTTTTTTATGTCTTTACAACCCGATCCGTCAGAATCTAGACGCTCAATTGGCGACAATACATCCGAATTTGTTACTTTGTCGATCGCAGATGCAGCTAATTTTCCTTTAGGAGCTTGGATGCTTGCAGGTGACGATTTAGTCACTGGCTCAACAGCTAATGATTTGGTTTATGGGAATGAAGGAGAAGATGTTATCAGGGGGGATTCGGGCCACGATTCTTTATTAGGAGGAAAAGGTAAAGACTTCCTGACTGGAGAACAGGGAAATGACTCTCTCAGCGGCGGTCAAGATGCAGATCTTCTGATAGGTGGTGCGGGAAATGATATTCTCTTGGGCGGCAGAGGCAATGATTTGTTAAGCAGTGGTAGCGGAAATGACACTCTGGTGGGAGGTTTGGGTCACGATATTTTAGTAGGTTTCGATGATAGTAATTCACTCAAAATCGGGGGCAGCAACTTGTACGTCATTCAAGCAGAACCCGGAGTTACAGATGTCAATAATGCGGATTTTATTGTAGGTTTCAGAGTTGGCGTCGATCGAATTGGATTGGCAGGCGGTTTGAATGCTACCGATGTAGATTTGCAATACGTGACAAACGTCAGAGTTTTATTGGGGTATGATGCACCAGAAAGTTTCAAACTATTTAGCCCGCCAGGTTCATTCGATCCTCAAGAGATACAGAGTCAAGGCACTCTAATTAAAGTTAGGAATTCCCGCGACATAGTAGGCTTTGTGCCAAATGTAAGTGTGGCCGAGCTTCAAGGTGGTATTATCTCTGCTCAGGGATTTTGATCGCTTTTTACAGCTTCGTAGCGAGGAATAAATTCCTCATAAATGGCTCTTGAAAACTTCAGTGCCTAAAAGCGACATTTATATCTGAAAGAGGACTAATGAGTTATATTCTTCAGTCCTCTTTTAGAGGACTTGCGCTATGAGACAGGGAATTAATTCTCTGGGGGACTGTGGAATGAATCTTTGTTCGCGATCGCGTCTCAATCTCAAAACTGATGGAAGTGAACCATCTACTCTACATATTCACATACTTTGCACTTTCCCGCAATCTATTTTGCACCCCGTACTCGATCGAGTCTGTGGGTATAACGGATGATTTTTCGATCTGTGCTGCGTAAGATTTAAATCAAGAATGAATCTAAATATCTGAGGTTTTAAATTATGTTAGACATCACAACTACTCCTAACGATCGCCTTTATTTCAATCAACAGCCAAACGATCTCGCCCCATCAACATTTCCGGTTAACAACGACTTGCTCAACGGAGCGATCGGTCTATTGAATGTTTCTAGTTATGGTGCTGAATCTAGCTTGACTAATCCCACAGCATCCAGCATCGACCAACAGACACAGATAGCAGATTTTATTGTAGCTAATGCAGGCGCTGGCTTCAGTTACTTTGCAAGCGATCGAGTTACTGGCGATGTCGCCGATTCTCAACTCAAACCGCAGTCACAATCCGCGATCGCAAACGCAGATCCGCTAACAGGAACGATATCTGCTTCCCAGTTGAATTTCGCCGATTCAGGTAACTCTCTTTCGACAGCTCGTAATGTTGTTGGCGTTCAGAACGGTAGCATCAACTTAACTGATTTCGTGGGAACAGGCGATCTTAGCGATTTCTACCGATTCGATATCAACACTAGGAGTAATTTTAACCTGCGTCTCGACGGTTTGAGAGGGGAAGTAAAGCTAATTCAAGATAGAAACCGCAACCGTGTAGTCGATCTTGGTGAAACTATTGACTCCTCTGCTAATAGTGGCAAAGTCTCCGATGTCATTAATGTACCCAATTTGGCTCCTGGAACTTACTATGTCGAAGTCTATACCTTCTCAGGCTCTACCAATTACAACCTAAATCTTTCTGCAACCTCTATTCCTGTAACGCCCGATATTCCAACACCTAGCGGCCCTTTTAATAGTAATTACGGCTACGGTTTGGTGAATGCAAATGCCGCAGTTTCCAGCACCTTAAACCGCTCAAGTCTTTTCCCTGCTCTTCCCGATTTGGGCGGGACTAATTGGGCGCTAGATGTCATAAATGCACCGGAAGTTTGGAATCAGAACATTACAGGAAATGGCATTGTTGTAGCTGTCGTGGATAGTGGTGTTGACTACACCCATCCTGACTTGGATGGCAATATTTGGCAGAACGCTGGTGAAATTGCTGGAAATGGCATCGATGACGATGGCAACGGATATATTGATGATATTCGGGGTTGGGATTTTGTGGCTAGCGACAACAACCCAATGGATCTGGATTTGGACGGTCACGGCACTCACGTAGCAGGTGCGATCGCGGCGGAACGAAATAATTTTGGCATCACAGGAATTGCCTATAACGCAAAGATTATGCCTGTCAGAGTGTTGAACACCTTTGGTAGCGGCTCGCCGAATAATGTTGCTGCTGGAATTCGTTATGCCGCTGATAATGGAGCAAATGTAATTAACCTCAGCTTGAAAAAGGATGATGACACTTTCAACCAGTTGACGGACGCAATTCAATATGCAAATAACAAAGGCTCTGTTGTGGTTATGGCAGCCGGAAATTCGAGTGGCATCCAACCAGTGTATCCAGCTATTAATGCCAATCGCTGGGGAATTGCTGCGGGCAGCATTGATGTAAGCGGCAGAATGGCTGACAGCTCGAACCGTTCGGGTTTTACACCTTTGGATTACGTAGTTGCTCCTGGAGTAGATATCTATTCTACTACTCCCTATAATACATACCACACCTACAGTGGCACATCGATGGCAACGCCACAAGTAGCGGGTGTAGCGGCTTTAGTTTTGAATGCTAATCCGAATTTAACTCCGGCTCAAGTTGAGTACATTTTGACGACAACAGCTAATCGGAATGGGTTGACAGGATAGCATTGCAAATCCCCACTTAAGTCCTGCGGACATTAATCGAGGATTAGAGTAGACGGCTCTGGATATGGACGATCTAAACACGCCCGGTTTTGATGTTGGATTTGACTATGCTATTGGATATGGTTTGATTCAAGCAGATCGGGCGATCGCTAAAATAGTCGTCTAATTCAGATTAGAGTCCCAATCCCTGCCGCGAGATCGGGGAGACAGAGTAAGCTTCTATGAAGGTCGATCGCCTGTGGCAGATTGAGGCGAGCGCACGACGGCAGAAAGAGCGATCGGGCTAATTCTCTAAATTCCAACTCTAGAATCCTATGCTGTATTCCCCATTTAAGCGACTCAAATCGACCCACTCTAGGCTCACTAATGTTATCCTAGCTTCCATTTCCCTGTTCCTGCTTGCCACTATCCCCCTATTAACTACTCCTAACTCTCTCTTCCCAGCGATCGCTCAAACTACCGATGCTCGTCAAGTAGAGGCCGATCGGCTTATGCAGCAGGGGCTTCAACAGTATCAAACTGGTCAATTGCCAGCAGCGCTGAATTCCTTGCAACAGGCACTGCAAATTTATCGCACCATCAAAAACGGCCAAAGGGAGGCTTTGGCACTAAACTTTTTGGGAGGTACTTACCGCTCTCTGGGCAACTCGGCCAAAGCCATTGAGTATTTACAGCTCAGTTTAGCCATCGCCCGCGAAATTAAAGACCGCCAAACAGAAGGTTGGGCACTGAGCAATTTGGGAGTCGCTTACCTCTCTGTGGGCAAATCGGTCAAAGCGATTGAGTATTTACAGCAACAGTTAGCGATCGCCCGCGAAATTAAAGACCGCCCAGAGGAGGGTGCGGCACTAGCCAATTTGGGAAGTGCTTACCTCTCTGTGGGCAACTCGGCCAAAGCCATTGAGTATTGGCAGCAGTGGTTAGCCTTCGCCCGCGAAATTAAAGACCGCCAAAGTGAAAAGACCGCACTAGGCAATTTGGGAGCCGCTTACCACTCTCTGGGCAACCATACTAAAGTCATTGAGTATTCGCAGCAGTGGTTAGCCTTCGCCCGCGAAATTAAAGACCGCCAAAGTGAAAAGACCGCACTAGGCAATTTGGGAGCCG
>NZ_JAUBPU010000112.1:0-1225 GCF_036700885.1 Microcoleus sp. S13_B4 | reverse complement strand
CTTACCACTCTCTGGGCAACTATGCTAAAGCCATTGAGTATGCACAGCAGTGGTTAGCCCTCGCCCGCGAAATTAAGGATCGCAAAGATGAGGGTTTGGCACTGGTCATTTTGGGAGCCGCTTACCACTCTCTGGGCAACCATACTAAAGCCATTGAGTATGCACAGCAGTGGTTAGCCATCGCCCGCGAAATGAAAAACCGCTTTGGGGAAAAGGCAGCACTGGGCATTTTGGGAATTGCTTACAACTCTCTCGGCAACTATGCCAAAGCCATTGAGTATTCACAGCAGTGGTTAGCCATTGCCCGCTCCATTAAAGACCGTGAAGGAGAAGGGGTGGCACTGGGCCTTTTGGGAATCGCTTACCAATTTCTGGGCAACTATACTCAAGCCATTGAGTATTTAGATCTCAGTTTAGCCATCGCCCGCGAAATTAAAAACCGCCAAGGGGAAGGGAATGCACTGGGGAATTTGGGAACCGCTTACCGGTTTCTGGGCAACTATGCTCGATCCATTGAGTATGCACAGCTCAGTTTAGCCATCTTCCGCGAAATTAAAGACCGCAAAGAGGAGGGGAATGCACTGGGGAATTTGGGAACCGCTTACCTGTATCTGGACAACTACGCTAAAGCCATTGAGTATTTACAGCTCAGTTTAGCCATCGCCCGCGAAATTAAAAACCGCCAAGGGGAAGGGAATGTACTGGGGAATTTGGGAATCGCTTACCTTAATCTGGGCAACTCGGCCAAAGCCATTGAGTATGCACAGCAGACTTTAGCCATCGCCCGCGAAATTAAGAATAGCCTTGGGGAAGGTGGGGCGCTCCACAACCTTGGAGCAGCGTTCTTAAAGGCGGGCAACCTAACAGAAGCTGACAAGATGCTCGTGAATGCCATTCAAGTTTGGGAATTGATGCGTCAAATGCTCGGTTCCAACGACGCGAATAAAGTCTCCATCTTTGAAGGACAAGCTCGGACTTATCGAACTTTACAACAAGTCCGAGTGGCTCAGAATAACCCGATCGCTGCCTTAGAAATTGCCGAACGGGGACGTGCTCGTGCCTTTGTCGATCTCCTGACAGAACGCTTATCGTCAGGTTCTACTCCGCTAATCACCGCTGCTCCCGATCCAGATCGCATCCGCCAAATCGCCAAATCACAGAAGGCCACTTTGGTTCAGTATTCGATCGTCTATGACGACTTCCAGATTCAGGGAAAAAGCGAATC
>NZ_JAUBPU010000045.1:0-47265 GCF_036700885.1 Microcoleus sp. S13_B4 | reverse complement strand
GGTTTTTAGCTGGCATTTTTGTAGAGATTGACTAAACTCATTTTTTATTATACCCTATTTAAAGGCACAACAGCTTACTGTTTTGGTAGCGATCGACAATTCAGAGCTTGCAGAACGGGTTTTGCAAGTTGTAGGACAATTTCAGCTAGAACCGACGGCAAAGGTGATTTTAGTTCATGTTGTGAGTTCTGGTACCTCGGATTTTGACGCGGTTGTCGATCGACCTCACGCTCAGGGAAATGAGATTGCTTACCGAGAAGTGGAGAAGTTGCTGCAATCTTATCAGGAAAAGTTGCCTTGCGAAAGCGAATTGGAGATTGTGTCCGGGGAGCCAGCGCCGGAAATTTTGCGTTTGGCTAATATTTATAAGGCGGATTTAATTGCGATCGGCTGTCGGGGTTTGACTGGTTTAAAGCGGATTTTGGAGGGTTCGGTGAGTGCGGAGGTTGTGGCTGAGGCTCCTTGTTCGGTGTTGGTGGTGCGCGCGAGATGACGGGGAAAACCGCATAACCGCTGCAATCGGTAGAGTAAATATTAACCCTATTGCTGCAATCCCTTACTGTGCAAATTCTCCTCGATGTGCTCCATATCCTTCATATCCTCACCAGCAATTATCCCGTAAATTTCCGTGTAGATTTTCCCGTATTTAACCTTCTCTAAAGCCGACAAGATTATCAAGTCCTTGCGATCGAGTTCTGGTTTCAGCGTGACAAGAATCGATTCCAAAGTCCCATCCATTCGCCAGTTACTGGAATATTGAGCCACCTCCTTTCCCAGCCCCAGTAAGGTATGGCGCTGTAAGCAAAGCGGAGTGGAGCCATTAACTCGGAAATTGGCATCAATGGCATAAAACTGTCCCTCAGAGTCTTCCAGCACGTCGAAGCCAATAACGCCGAAATAACCCTGTTGGTGAGCATATTTACCAATAGCCGCAATCATCTCAAAAAACCTACTCATGTCGGTTTCGCGGTAGTGAATCAGTCCCCCTAAATAGCTGCCCTCTGGGGTGACAAGTTGGCTGGTAGTGCCGATGAGCGTGATATTTCCCGTTTTGCTTACATAGAACTGCACGCAATAGTTCTGCACTTCATTCTTGACAAATTCCGAGACAATAATCGTATCCAGCAACTTAATATCGAGATATTTCTTCACTTCCTGCAAGCAGTAGTTCAGATCGCTGGCGCTTTTGATAATATAAGTGCCTTCTCCAGAAAGTCCGTGGGATGTTTTAATCAAGTAGGGGAATTGCTCTGGTAACTGAATGCTTTCGAGATTGACTTCGTGCAGATTGTAGCTTTCGTATTTCGGACATTGCACGCCTAATTCTGCTAGCGTTGGTTTGCTGAGCAAGTGGTAGTGGATGTCGGGATGGACGGCGTGTTTTTCTGGTTTGAGATTGTCGAAGGGAAATAGAGTCAGGAGTTTGTCAAAGCGATCGCTTACGCTGAGATCTTCGAGATAAGTTGAGCAGTCTATCATCTCCATACTGCTGTTGCTGAAGCCCAAATGCTCCCGCCAATAGTCAATCAGCGAGTTCGGCGGCTGATTAATCACAATTCCTGGGATGGCATCGCCTAACACTGCCAGATTTTTCCAAGGTTCCTTCTGGCCAATCTTGTCGAAAGAAGTTTTGGTGGCTTCACTGCTGCCGTCTTGAATAAAGTATTTTTCCCTGTTGGGGTAAGCAGCCCAACTGGCAGTTGCAGGGTAATTTAGGATGAACGCATAACGTGCATCTGTGATGTCTGGAGCAAACAAATGGGAAAGAGAATTACCCTGAAAGTAAGGAAAGTCGTAGGTTGAGTTCATAAGAAACCTTCAAGTCGAGTTTGAATTGAATTGTTTTCCCGGCAAGTAAGTAGCTCGACATAATTAAACGTAGGGTGGGCAATGCCCGCCCTACAAATTGAAAGACTGTTTATTGATGTCAAGCTACTTAATACCTAGGAAATAAGATATTAGTTGAGGAATTTTAACTCTCTCCAACTAGAGAGAATGCAGCCTCAATAATTGCAATGATGGACGAGTTGTTTTTTCTTAGTGAACACAGCCACCTTGTCCATTTCTGAGGTTCTAAGCTGATACGCAGCTAGATTGTATAATATAAATATAGAATAAGCGCTCATTAGTTATAATGTATGCCAGCCAAAAACCATCTATCTCAAAATCAAAAACAGAGACTCGTTAAACTACTAAAAGAGTCTGACGATAATTACGTGAGGGAAAAGGTTCTAATTTTATTGCTAATAAATGACGGAAAAACTTATCGAGAAATTAGTGAATTTATGGAGATTGCTTACACAACAGTAGCTTATTGGTCAGTTCATGGCGACCCAGATAATTTGGAGAGCTTGTTAGATAAAAGAAGCCCAGGAAATTTTCGCAAAGTCACTCCAGAGTATGAAAAAATATTGATAGATACAATCGACAAAGATCCTGAAGAATATGGATATGAATTTGGGAGATGGACAGCAGCCAGGCTAGCAACATATTTAGAAAAAGTCACAGGAATTAAATTGAGTAGTTCCCAAATATCTAGGATACTACATAAAAAAAAATACGTTTATATTTGGGCTAAATATAGTTTAGAGGATAAACAAAATCAAATTGAAAGAGAAGCATTTAAACAGAAGCTATCGGAGTATTTAAGAATAACTAAACAAACACCAGAGCTTTTACAGGTATGGTTTTGGGATGAGAGTGGATTTAGCTTGAGAGTGATAAGAAGAAAAACTTGGGGTAAAAAAGGTAGTAGAAAAAAAATCACAGGTCAAAGGAGAAGAGGCAGAGTAAATATCATGGGTGGATTGAGATATCATGACAAAAAAAGGTTAAATTTTGTCATAAAGAAAGGAGACTCGAATACGTTTTATGAGCAAATTAATGCCTTAAATGATTCGCTAGTTCAAGAATGGAGAGAACTGGGTAATCAAGCTGAAACTTTTGCCGCATCAGGAATAAAGATTGTAATTATTTTAGACAATGCTAGTTTTCATAAAAAGAAAGATATTCTGAACCAAATATCAGCCGAAATGCCTCATATTATTTTAGAATTTTTGCCACCTTACAGCCCCGATTATAATTTGATTGAATTGGTCTGGCATTCAGCGAAAGAATATATAGCACATCGACTGTTTAAGTCAGTAGAAGAATTGTCAGAATTACTACATAGATTATTAAATGAAGGAGAAATGGTTATCAAATGGGAGCGAAAAATCAAAAATAAAGGCAATGCTATTTTATCCGGTTTAGCTGCGTAGCAGCTTATAAGCACAAGCCATGTCGGTTGAGTTATGCGCCCAGCCAACCCGCCCTTTAGGGTCTATGAGGATGCAGCCAGCTTCTCCTGCCACCTTAGATGCCAGAGTCTCAATTGCCATCTTCGCTGCTTCGTCTGGGTGCTTGCCGGAGGCTAGAAAGTCGATCGCCGTCTTAGCTAGAACTACTGGCATAATGGACTCGCCATCACCTGTGGTCGAGCAAGCGCCCTGTTGACTGTCAGCAAACAAGCCTGAGCCGATAATGGCGCTGTCGCCGACGCGACCGGCGGGCTTATTCATAGTGCCGCCTGTTGAGGTACCGGCCACTAAGGTGCCACTACTATCCAAAGCTACACAACCAACGGTATTGGGACGGTCAATAACTTCTTTTTCCTCCTCCCACTCTTCCTGTTGCTCGTCAGCGATTAAGTCTTCTTTTGCAGACATCTCGGCTCCATTTTCTGCTGCAAAATGTTCTGCGTGATCCGCTACTAAGAACATGGGTTTTTTATCCATAATCTTTCGCGCCACAGAGATGGGATGGCGCACGCCTTGAACATTTGCGAGCGCTCCCCAAGCTAATGAACCGCCTTCCATGATCGCTGCGTCTAGCTCTACTTCTCCCTGGTTGTTGAGAACCGATCCAAAGCCTGCGTTGAATGTCTGGTCAGCTTCCAGAACCCGGATAGCTGCCTCAACAGCTTCTGCTGCGGAACCCCCGCTTGTGAGCACTGCCCAACCCGCTTCTGCTGCTGCGGTACAGCCTGCATTGTTGGCTGCAACCTTCTCTTCTGTGATGGTTTTTGCTCCACCGTGAACAATAATGCTTAGTACCATAAATTTCCTTTTTTTAATCTTAATATCTACTTAAAAACTTCTTACATTAATCAATTTTTAAGTAGTTTTTTCTCCCTCATAGTTTTATAGATTAGCGGTGTTTAATTATGGGTTCTTCTATCTTCAGAGATAATTATTTTTGTCGAGCTTGGTGTTCCTTCAGACCTAGCTATTTACGAATTATTAATAAATATCTGAGCAAAGTTATGTCAATAGTGTGAGGCAATTTGGCTTCGAGTTAGTTAAAGAAATTGAAAGAGTTAGGGAGTAAAGAGGGGGTAAAATTTAAGGCGAGGCACTACACATTAACAGGCAAAATGGGTAAACCTGAAGAATGAGACTTTGAGAGAAAATAAGTGCGATCGCGCTTCACATCAGTCTGAGCCTTTATGCTTATCCGCCAAAAACTCCCGCAGCCGCCACAAACTAGCCGTTTGCCCCAAATTCAGTGGCAGCAGCCACACTCCCTCCAACCGAGACTGCACCCAACCGTCGCCCCAATACCACTGGTGACAAATGAAAATGATCTGCCCCTCAAAGAATGTAGCGATCGAGCTTTGGACTTTTATGATTAATCTAAATTGTGTGGCCGGTCTTTGATTTTTGTGCGATTTCTTAAAGTAGACTGACAGCGTTCCCAATAAATTTTAGAGACGGCATCGCCCGGATTCTGACGCCAACACTCGGCAAACAGCCGCGCCGCTTCAGCCAACTTGCCTTCCGAGTAAATGGCCAAAGCTTCGGCAAACAATTCTAGCGTCGCTAACTTGCCCTCTTTAATTTCTAGTGGGTCAACATAAAACACCTTATCTAGGTCACCTAACAGCCATTCCATCAATCATAGCTGACTGAATAATTGTATAAGCCTCTACCCAAGCTTTTTCAGTTTCAGGTGTCCACTCTAAACCCATCTGCGTCTTCAGGGCTTGAATGAGGGCCTTAGCGACAACAGGATAATGTTCTACTACAACGCCATATTTGGCATGAGTTGCACCTAATCCTTTAGCCAAAACATTAATTAACTTAGGTTTTCGTAAATTTTCAATAATTACTTCTAAGCTTTGCCAAATTTTTTCTTTTTGGTGTGCCATATTTGTATTCATAAAAAGAGTCTTAATCTGAGAAGAATTATTGAAAAGTATTTCATAAAAATTACTGACAAATTCATCAGAGTGAGGCTTAATTAATACTAAAGTTCTCTCTAATAGATCGATGTTTAAAGTTATAGTTTTTTGTTCACACCAGTCTAAATAAATTTGGGCAACTTGATCGGAAGGGCAGAAGCTTAAACATTGAACAAAAAATTCTGTAGCTTCGATAAATTTTTGTTGGCGGTATAAGCTTAAACCTCGATCAAATAAATTTTTTGTTGCTAATTTGCCTCGCTTTGTTTCAGGAAGATCTGCATCAAAAACTTCATAAATTGTAGATAACTTTACTTTTCCCTTAACACTAATTTGGGCAATCATCCGCATAGCATAATTGCTAGGATTAGCTAATTTGTTAAAAGTTTGCTGTGTAATCAGTAAAGCAACACCATAATTTTTTGTTAATCCTTCCACACGAGAAGCTAAATTCACTGCATCACTAATTACCGTCGTATCCATGCGATTTTGTCCGCCCACCGTGCCTAACATTAAATTCCCAGTATTAATGCCAATGCCAATCTTAATCGGGGCATAACCATAATTAACCCGCTCTTGATTGTATACTTGAAGTTGATTCAGCATGGCAATACTGGCATTTACTGCATTATCAGCATTACCGCTAAATAGGGCCATAATCGCATCACCAATATATTTATCAATAAACCCATAATTTTCAATAATCGCTGATTCCATCCGAGATAAATAAGCATTAATAAATTGAAAATTGTCCTCCGGAGTCATACTTTCCGAAAGCGTGGTGAAGTCGCGAATGTCGGAAAATAGCACCGACATTTCTAACTGCACTTGGTCGCCCAATTCGACATCGACAATGCTTGATTTCTCTAAAAAATGGAGAAACTGATTGGGGACGAAGCGCTCGTAAGCTTTGTTGAGTTGAAAAAGTTCATTGGTGAACCTGATCTGCTCTGTTTCGGCTTTTTTGCGATCGGTTATATCTTGAAATGCTGCTATGCCGTAGGCAATATTGTTCTGATTATCATAGATAGGCGTTCCCCAAACTTCGAGGGGTACAACCTTGTCAGTCTGGTAGATTTCCATATCATTAACAGTGGAACTTTCACCATTTAATGCCCGCACTCCAGGCATTTTTTCAGCAGGATACGGATTGGAAGTGTCCGCAGCATAAACTTGATAAACCTCTGCCAATTGCTCGCGTGTGGCATCAGGCGCAACTCCTTTTCCCAGAAGCTGCTGCGCCTTCTGATTAACGTAGTAAGGTGTACCAGTGGGTTTGAGTACAACTATCCCTACTGGCATAGCTTCTAGGAATTGAGTCAGCCTCGTTTCATTTTGGCGTACTTCTGTATAGAGTTGAGAATTTTGAAGTGAGATAGCCGCTTGTCCAGATAACACTTTTAATAGTTCCACTCTTTCTGGAGTAAAAGCTCCGGCAGTCAGATTGTTTTCTAGATAAACAATACTAACGATTTGAGATTGGTTAATCAGCGGCACACATAAAATTGATTTGGGCTGATTTTTTCGGATGTAGGGGTCGTTGGTAAATTGTCCCGATCGGGCAGCATCATCTAGTACCACGCTTTCTTGAGTGCGGGCGACATAATTAACAATTGCCGAGGAAAGTTCTTGACAATCTTCAACGGGGAGTGACTGCAACACGGTGATTTGTTCGGAGTTTATGACTCCTTCAGCTTCAACCAGTAGCTTTCCCTGACTTGATAAAATGAGATAGCCTCTTTGCGCCCCCGCATTCTCCATCAAAATTTTCATCAAGCTAGACAGTAGCTTATCTAGCATTATTTGACCTGAAATCGCCTGAGAAGCTTTCATTACTGTGCTGATATCTAAGTGATTCACCAAACCCGTAGTCGTCACGGTTGCGGTAGTTTTAGTGTTTTTTATTCCCGCTTGAATTGGTCTTAATAACTGGGGATATCGCGTTTCTAAATCTTTTACCTTAGCAGTGGCTCCCCATTGGATATAACAATAATACGCCTCAATCATGTATAGTTGGGCAAATTTTTCTTTATCCCATTCTCGGTAAAATTTGGCTGCTAGTTCATTAGCTAATGCTTCTTCGTTGAGGAATTGATTCTCTTTTGCTCCAGCAATGGCGCGATCGTACATTTCAATCGCCTCAGCTTTATTGCCCAAAACTCGATAGCGTTCTGCCTCCACTAAATACCATTTATGTAGATGATTCATGGGAGCATTTTGCGCCCACTGTTGCAGCGTGCTTTGATGGGTTTCCACCTCAGCAAGAATGGAAGCTTGCTCCAGCTCTGGGTGGGTGGGAAAAAGTGCTAGGTGTGTCAGGGCTGCATAGAAATGGAAAATGGGAACAAAAACCGATCCCGATACTCCCATCAAATAGGGCTTGACTTGGGCAATGTAGTCTAGGGCAGCCCTGTAATTACTAAAGTAGTAAGCAAGCAGCAGTTTGTAGATGTAAGCACGGGCGATCGCCGAGAGGTAATTATCCTGCTTGTGCTTTGGAAGCATCACTGTTTCATCGTAGGCAGTTCCAATTAAGCAATATGGTTGACTTATTATGGTTGCTTTCAAGTTCTGCACTATCTGGTGCTTCATATCCAAATAAATCTGGGCAGTATATTGCTTTACCTTTGCCATAACAGCGCTGTATACTGCTATTTCGGCTTCGTAAGTCTCTAGTTCTACCCCACTGAAAAAGTTGGCAGTAAAGTAAGCATCTATGCTGTAACCAGCAGATAGAAAATCGCCAGTTTCCATGCCAGCGGTAAAGCCATCTTTCTGCTTCGGTATCGCTGCCCTCAGAGCTTCTTGGCGATGCTGAATAAAGGCCCCAAATACGAATAAAATTCTGGACTTTAATTCCCGCAAATTAAACTGATCTAGTAAGTTTAGTGCTAATTTACCAAAGCCATAGCCAGTTTCAACATCTCCCAAAAAGGCACACAGCACTATACCATGAATTGCATACCCCAGTGTCGATGCGGGTGCATTCCCAAAACGGAGCGATAAACTCACCATTGTAGAGCTAAGGAGAGGCAATAAACCGGGGATTCCCTGAAAAATGGGTGCACATAGCATTCCTAACAGTTGCATGGCTGCCTGAGTCTGGGCATTGGTCATCACAGGCAGCTCAACCAGTTTCTCAATCTGTCTACCCTGGAGTTGGTTGGCAAGGTTTTGTAACGCTTTGCCAATTAAAGCTTCGTCAGGTTCAGTGGGGAGTCCAACCCCTAATTGTTCTAGTGCCTTTCTACCAACTGCGATCGCCGCCAACATCTTGCCCTGGGCTGTCTGGGCGGCGATTTTAATTTCGTAAATTTTAATTTTGTCTAAAATCGTCTGAGCATTCTGCAATACCTGTGCTGCCATCTGTTCCATACCCTCAAGGTCAGCATTCAAATAGGCAGCTTCGGCAGCAGCAATATAGAGATTCAGGGTCAACTCATACTGAAGAAGCCAGCAGTTGGCTGTCAGTAGCTCAATCCCTGTTTGCAGATAGACCATTGCGGCTGCGTAGGCGGTAGAATTTCTTGCCTTACCTCCCGCTTCTAAGTTGAGTAGGGCTAAGGCTTCTCGTTCGCTTAATTGATTGATTAACTCAATTCCTTGATTTAAATGCCCCACAATCTCAAAGAGTTTTTCCTCTCTTTCTAGTTCCGAATATTTTTGTAGGAGTAACTGTCCGATTTTGAGATGGCTGGCTTGTTTTTGGTTTTCACGAATTAGGGAATAAGACGCTTGCTGGACGCGATCGTGCAGAAACCGATAAGCTGGATTAGCAATAGAATAATTGGGAGATTGAACATCTGTTTGAATGAGGTCATAGCCGGTTGTAATCTGTAAAATAAGTCCTTCTTGCAAAGCTTTCTGTAATGCTGCTGCTGTTTGTTCGGGTAATTCTTCGCTGACTACTGCCAATGTATCTAAATCAAACTGCGCTCCAATGCAAGCGGCAAGCTTGACGATATCCTGAGTTTTTATAGGCAACTTCTGCAATTGCGCCGCCATAAACTCCACCACATCCGAGGCGTGCGTAAGTCTAACTTGGGCAATATCGCACTGCCAATACCCTACATCCCAGTTAAAAATAATTTGACCATCTTCATACAACGCCTTGAGGAATTGAGTTGAGAAAAAGGGATTACCTTGGGTTTTTTGATAAACCAACTCAGTCAAAGGTTGAGCCAAGGATAAATTACAAATCAGCGTATCTGCCACCAACTGATTCATATCTGCTAAACTCAACGGTTGCAGGTTAATAGTATTTACCACTGCCCCAGACTTAATAATCTCATTCACTGTCAACATAAACGGATGAACAGGGGAAACTTCATTATCCCGATAAGCACCCAGTACCAACAGATGCCCCCTATCTTCCATCAACAGTTCTAGCAATTTCAGCGAGGCTGAATCTGCCCACTGCAAATCGTCCAAAAATATCACTAATGGATGTTCGGCGGTGGTAAATACTTGCACGAATTTCTGCATCAACAGATTGAATCGATTCTGGGCCGCACTCCCCGAAAGTTCTAGTGCAGCCGGTTGAGCGCCAATGATGCCTTCTAATTCAGGAATTACCTCAATTAGCACTTGCCCGCTATCACCCAATGCTGTCATAATTTGGGTTTTCCAGGTTTGTACCTGAGCATCACTTTCTGATAATAATTGCCCCATCAATTCCCGAAATGCTTGCACAAACGCACTGAAAGGAATATTGCGCTGGAATTGGTCGTATTTGCCTTTTATAAAATAGCTCCGCTGTCTGGCTATAGGCTTGTGGACTTCGTTAACTACGGCGGTTTTACCAATCCCAGATAAGCCAGCCACCAGCATCATTTCGGCGCTACCTGTACTCACTCGTTCAAAGGCTGCTAATAGATGATCAACTTCAGTTTCTCTGCCGTAGAGTTTTTCGGGAATCAGGAAACGGTCTGTAATATCCCGCGTTCCCAAAGCAAACGGCTCAATGTTAGCCGTTCCTTGTAATTGAACCAGACAACTCTCCAAATCGTGCTTTAGCCCCCCCGCCGTTTGATAGCGGTTTTCGGCATTCTTCCCCATCAGCTTGCTGACAATTTGCGAGAGAATTAGGGGAATTTCTGGATTGATTTCATGCGGTGAAAGTGGGTGTCTGGCAATGTGGCCGTGAACCAGTTCTAAAGCATCTTCTGTCTCAAAAGGTAGTTTTCCTGTCAGCAATTCGTAGAAGGTGACACCGAGGGAGTAAAAGTCAGTGCGGTAATCGAGAGTGCGATTCATTCTCCCCGTTTGTTCGGGTGAAATATACGCTAATGTGGCTTCTAAAATATTCGGGTTTTTTAGGGTTGGCGTTTCTCGCGTTAACTGGGTAGAAATGCCAAAGTCGATAATTTTTAATTGTTTCGTTTCCGGGTTGTAAACAATATTTGAGGGGTTAATATCTTTGTGGATGATGTTGGCGCTGTGAATTTTTCCTAAAACTTTAGTGGTAGCGATCGCAATTTGTAAAAATTCCTCCAGAGTAAACTTTCGCTGCTGCATCCAAATTGTCAAGGATTCGCCGCCAAAGTCCTCCACAAACATCACGAGGCTGTTTTGGTATTTTTGCAAGTCATAAACCCGCACGACTCCTGGCTCTTTTAGCTCTTGGGTGATGCGGTATTCGGTGCGGTAGCGCACCAATTCTTGAGGTGTGGGGTAGCTTTCTTTGAGGAGTTTGAGGATAATCGGCTGGTTATTTGCTTCCCGAATCGCCCGGTAAACCAGAGAGTTGACACTTTCGTAAAGCAGCGTCTGGACAGCAACGCCTGGAATAGAGAGCATATTGATTTTTATGGTAAAAATTAACGCTAAGTCAAAAGGCACCAGCTTTGTCTAGAGCATAGCGCGTTAGAAAGGAAAAAATTTTGTTTTTGTAACAAATGTTGAGTTTTTCCGGTAGTAGCCTGCAAATACTTTGTGGTAGCCCCGATCGTGATCGCCTAATTTGTATGGTGTACCAACACTCGATCGCACTTTTGCTGTGATTTTCAGCCCACATTACGCAGCCTGGGGTGTAACACAGCATAATTACGCAGAAAACTCTATTTTTAAAATAATAAATTATCGCTTTAAAACGTTTTTTATCAGTCAATATACGGTATAAAACTATAAATTATAGCTTTATTGCTGGATAAAAGTAAGTAAAAACCGATTGTGGCAGTTGAGGGTGCGGAATGTGGGTTTCAGGTAAAGCAACCACCCTGATGGTGACGAGGTTCTTAATCGCTAAGTCAGTGTCGCAGTTGACCGCACTGAGCAGCCAATACCTTAAAGTTATAATTGTCAGATACGTGATCGGCCAGCTAAAAGCTAATGAAACTAGCCTTCTTTTCTATACAGGGTGCTGCAATGCTAGCGATCGCAGCCACTATTTTGAGTACAGGGGTGGTACAAGGACAACCCATTGTTCCCGCACCCGATCGCACTGGCACTACTGTCACACCCGACGGCGATCGCTTGAATATTACAGGCGGTCAAACTTCTAGAGATGGAGTGAATCTTTTCCACAGTTTTCAACAGTTTGGCCTTACCGAAGGGCAGAGTGCTAATTTTATTTCTAATCCCGCTATTCGCAACATTCTGGGTCGGGTAGTAGGCGGCAATCCTTCTATTATTAATGGTTTAATTCAAGTAAGTGGCGGCAATTCCAACCTGTTTTTAATAAATCCTTCGGGCATTATCTTTGGCCCTAATGCGAGCTTGAATCTTCCTGCTGCATTTACAGCTACTACTGCTACTAACATCGGTTTTGATTCCGGTTTGTTCAATATGGCTGGAGCGAATGATTACAGTAAGCTGATAGGAACTCCGAACACTTTTTACTTTAATCTCAGCCAAGCGGGAAGTATTCTCAATGCAGGTAATTTAGCTGTTGTGCCGGGACAAAGTATAACTTTAATTGGCGGCACAGTTGTCAGCACGGGTTCCCTTCATGCTCCCCAAGGTAATATTATTGTCGCTGCTGTCCCCGGTAAAAATGCTTTTCGTATTAGTCAAGAAGGACATTTATTAAGTTTAGAAATAGGGGCTATTGACGGGGAATTTTTGGCACAGAATGGGCAATTATCTCTGCCTTTGTCTCTTCCGCAATTGCTTGCTGGCGCAGGTGAGAACTCTGCTACTGGTATCTCCGTTAACGGTGCAGGAGAAGTAGTTTTGACGGCGGGTTTGAGGGTGGAAAGCGGAGATGTGGCGATCGCTAGTTCTACTGTTAATAGTCAGAATGCTACACTCTCGGCAGCACGTAATCTCACTTTGGTAGAAAGCCAGCTACTTACTGAGAACAATTTGTTTCTGTTGGCAGGAGATACTGTGCGGGTGAGGGATGGAAGTTATCCTTTCAGGGCGATCGCAGGCGGCAATCTTACTATACAAGGTAATCAAAATATTGATATCTTCGCCCTAAATTACCCTAGCCCTGCATTCCAATCCTCCGGGGATATCACATTATTGAGCAATGGCACTGTTTCCGGTGATGCTCACTTCGCTGCGAGTGGTAATTTTTCTATTCTCACATTGTCTGGCAACGGCGGCAGTTTTGTGAGTTTGTTCGACCCGATTATTAGCTCCGAGGGAGATGTGAGATTTGGGGATTATACTGGAACCTCACTTAAGGTAGAAGCAAAAGGCGCGATCGCGGCGGGAGATATTACTATCACTGGGCCAGATACTACTTTGTCAGGTTCCGTCGATCCAGATGCGGCGGTGCTTTCAGGTAGTGCAGCTTTAATTCTGCGATCGGGCGTTGCGAGTCTGGCGAATCCTGCGAATCTGCCGCCGAATGTCACCGCAGGGGAGACATTTTTTGCTTCTGGGGGTGTTGCTTCGGGCAATAACATCGGAGTGGGAGCGATTTCGACAGCAGGCGGGCCTGTGATTTTGGAATCAGCAGGGGACATTGCGCTGGATGCGATCGCCACTTCTGGGGGTAATATTACTCTCCAAGCTGCCAGCGACATCGCCGTTACAGGCACTCTTCAGTCTACTGGCGGGACTATTGACCTCACGGCTGGCAATCTTCTCACAGTCAGCGGCACTTTTACAGATAGTAACGGTGTAAATGCGAGCATTTCCAGCGCTAATAATGGCACGCGTGGCGGCGCTATTACTATTCGCCACGCGGGGAGCACGACTACACCCTTTATTGTCGGCGATGCGACAACGAATGGGACGACGGGAGCCATTACATCAGGTTCCGAGACAATTTCGCCACAGTTTGCGGTGCCAGTGTCGCCCAGCAGTTACACTCAGGGCAATATTGCGCTCAGTTCTGCCGCGCCATCTCCAACGCCGGAACCGACACCAACACCGGAACCGACGCCGGAACCAACGCCGGAACCAACGCCGGAACCAACACCACAACCAACACCACCACCAACACCACCACCAACACCACCAACACCACCAACACCACCAACACCATCTCCAACACCACAACCAACACCATCTCCAACCCCACAACCAACACCACAACCAACACCACAACCGACACCATCTCCAACCCCACAACCGACACCATCTCCAACCCCACAACCAGCGCCGGAACCTACACCACCACCAACCCCACAACCAACGCCGGAACCTACACCACCACCAACCCCACAACCAACGCCGGAACCACCAACACCATCTCCAACACCACCACCAACACCGGAACCTACACCACCACCAATATCAGAACAAACGACATTACCGGATATCTCAATTACCAATGCGATCGCCCAATCTGACAACCTGAATATCATTAATAGAATTGAATCTCTTTTTAACTACAGATCCGATTGGGTAAGCGAAGTTGTCCAAACGGCATCGCCTCTAAATATAGTTAGCCTTAGCGATATCACACGACTGATCGATAAAGGCGATATCCCACAAGCCACTTTCTTTATCGATATCTTCTATAGCGAAAAAGTGGGGTCATACATTAACCAGGAAATCAGCCGGGACTTGCAATCTTTTACGGCCATACAGCAAAGAACTAGAATCATCGCCAGCCAAACTGGTAAAAAACCAGCCATTATCTACGCCTTATCCCGCCCTGAACAATTAGACCTGATCGTAGTCCCCCCTAGCGGCATCCCTATTCATAAAGCCATCCCCGCAGCTAAGCGCAAAGCTTTGATGCAAGTTGTCGCCAAATTGAGGGATGAACTCCTTAATCTCAGAAATATCAATACTGAGAGCTATTTGCCAGCATCCCAACAACTTTACCAGTGGATAATTGCGCCCTTGGAAGCTGATTTGAAAGCTCAGGGCATCGATACGCTAGTTTTTAGTATGGATGCGGGGTTGCGATTGCTTCCCTTAGCCGCCCTCCATGACGGTTCCCAATTTCTAGTAGAAAAGTACAGCCTGGGACTCATTCCCAGCGTCAACTTAACCGATACTAGCTATGCAAGTGTTAAAAATGCTGAAGTTTTAGCAATGGGAGCCTCACAATTTACTAATAACCCACCCTTGCTAGCAGTGCCT
The DNA here is from genome assembly GCF_036700885.1 of Microcoleus sp. S13_B4. Lineage (NCBI taxonomy): Bacteria > Bacillati > Cyanobacteriota > Cyanophyceae > Oscillatoriales > Microcoleaceae > Microcoleus > Microcoleus sp. S13_B4. Next base: position 32,555 of record NZ_JAUBPU010000045.1, on the reverse strand, counting down.
GCAGAACTTAACGCTATTGCCTCCGAATGGAAAGGCAAATCCTTCCTCAACCAAACCTTTACTCTCAACAATCTTAGGTCACAGCGCCAAGACAGACCCTATCGGATTATTCACCTCGCTACTCACGGATACTTTAAGCCAGGATCACCAAGTAATTCTTACATTCAGTTATCAGATAGCAGGTTAACACTCGATCGCGTGCGCCAACTAGGGTGGAATCAGCCGCCTAAAGTTGAGCTATTGGTGTTGAGCGCTTGTAAAACTGCTGTGGGTGATGATGACACCGAATTAGGTTTTGCGGGGTTAGCTGTGCAAGCGGGGGTGAAGTCAGTTTTGGCGAGTCTTTGGAACGTCAGCGATGAAGGTACTTTAGGGTTAATGGCTGAATTTTACGATCAGTTAAAAGTCGCGCCTATTAAAGCTGAAGCTTTGCGACAGGCTCAAATTGCTATGCTCAGAGGTCAAGTTCGCATTGAAAATGGTCGTTTAATTTTGTCAAACTCAAATAAGGATTTAGAATTGCCGCCAGAATTAGGTAAACTGACTAATGAAAACCTCTCCCACCCTTATTATTGGTCGGGCTTTACGATGATTGGGAGTCCTTGGTAATGTCATTGTGAGGGAAGCGAAGCAATCTCAAAATCTGGCGATTGCTTCGTTCCTCGCAATGACAGAAAATTGCTTTGTTCCTCGTAATGACATAGTAGTAAGTGCATAAATACTCACCAAGTCATTCGAGCGAAGCGAAGCAATCGCAATGACTTTAGGCGTGACTCGCAATCAGATGCTAGTAAGTGCATAAGTGCTATTTGAGTGATACATATAAACTTTGAAAAGTAAAGAGGTTGCATAATGATACAGCAAAAATTTGTTTCAACTCTAGTTTTTATTGACTCAAATGTTGAAGATTACCAGAGTTTAATTAGCGGCGTTTACCCAAATGCTGAAGTAATTATCCTAGAGGAAACGCGGGATGGTATTGAGCAAATTACCGAAAGGTTAGCAATTGAAAAAAATATAGAAGCAATCCACATCATCTCTCATGGGAGTCCAGGTGCTGTACAACTCGGTGCAAATACACTTAATAGCAGCAATATAGAAAGTTTTAGCCCTCAACTCAAACAGTGGCGCAAAGCATTAACAAACGGTGCAGATATTCTCCTTTATGGGTGTAATGTCGCCGCCGATGTATCGGTGAAAATTGACAGCCTCGACATTTCCCACATTCCCCACATTCACCACATCCGCCAGGGGTTAAAACCCCTGTCTCATAGCTTAAGTCGGTTGAAACCGACTGAAGACAATCAAGACAATTCATTTATTCAGTCCTTGACCGAGGACTTTCGCTATCAGACGGGGGTTTTAACCTCCGGCGGGACTGGTGTTAAGCCGACTGGTGTTAAGCCCACAAAACCTAACCAATTCCTCCAACACCTGAGTGAATTAACAGGTGCCAACATCGCCGCCTCCGCCAACCTTACTGGCAATGCCACACTAGGGGGAGACTGGGAACTGGAAGTACAAACAGGCCACATCGAAACACTCATACCCTTTAATGCCAAGGCCCTCAAAACCTACAGCGGCGTACTAGGACTCGCCCCCCAAGTCACCTTCCCTACTGGCAGTGGCCCCAAAAGCGTCAGCATCGGTGACTTCAACGGTGACGGTTCACCTGACTTAGCAACGGCGAACTACACCAGTTACACCACCTCCATCCTGCTCAACACCACCCCCGCTCTCGCCGCCACCCCCACTTTCGCCACCAAAGTTGACTTCCCTACTGGCGTTAATCCCTACTCCATCAGCATCGGCGATATCAACGGCGACGGGAAACCTGACTTAGCAACGGCGAACCGCGGCAGCAACACCGCCTCCATCCTACTCAACACCACCGCCACCAACGCCACCACCCCCACTTTCGCCACAAAAGTTGACTTTCCTACTGGCGTTAATCCCGGCTCCGTCAGCATGGGCGACATCAACGGCGACGGCAAACCTGATTTAGCTGTGGCGAACAGCGGCCTTAGCAGTGACACCGCCTCCATCCTGCTCAACACCACCGCCACCAACGCCACCATCCCCACTTTCGCCCCCAAAGTAGACTTCCCTACTGGCAGTGTGCCCGGCTCCGTCAGCATGGGCGACATCAACGGCGACGGCAAACCTGATTTAGCTGTGGGGAATGCCGGCAGTGACACCGCCTCCATCCTGCTCAACATCACAGCCACCAACGCCGCCACCCCCGCTTTCGCCACCAAAGTAGACTTCCCTACTGGCAGTGGGCCCAACTCCGTCAGCATGGGCGACATCAACGGCGACGGCAAACCTGATTTAGCTGTGGCGAACGCCGGCAGTGACACCGCCTCCATCCTGCTCAACATCACAGCCACCAACGCCGCCACCCCCGCTTTCGCCACCAAAGTAGACTTCCCTACTGGCAGTGGGCCCAACTCCGTCAGCATGGGCGACATCAACGGCGACGGCAAACCTGATTTAGCTGTGGCGAACCGCGACAGCAGCAACGCCTCCATCCTGCTCAACATCACAGCCACCAACGCCGCCACCCCCGCTTTCGCCACCAAAGTTGATTTCTATGCTGGCAGTGTTTATCCCTACTCTGTCAGCATCGGCGACTTCAACGGCGACGGCCTCCCTGACTTAGCAACGGCGAACTTTAGCAACAGCCCTTTCATCAAGGGCAATGATGTCTCCATCCTGCTCAACACCACGATCAAAGTTATTGCTGTCACCGCCACCACCCCTGACGGCAGCTACGGCATTGGTGCCACCATCGCCATTACCGTCACCTTCGATCAAGCCGTCACCGTCACCGGCACACCCCAACTGCAACTAGAAACCGGTACAAATGACCAATTTGCCAACTACGCCTCTGGTAGTGGCACTACAGCCCTCACCTTCAACTATGTAGTCCAAGCCGGAGACACTTCCGGTGACTTAGAATACCTCGCCACCACCGCCCTCACCCTCAACGGTGGCACAATTCAAGATAATTTGGCTGTGAATGCCATCTTGACCCTCCCCGCTACCGCTTCAGCTAACTCCCTCGGCGGTAGCAAAGCCATAGTTATTGATGGCATTGCACCCACAGTTGCCTTAACATCCCCATCAGCAACAACAGTAAATGGTTTATTTAGCGTAACTGCTACCTTTAGTGAAAATATCACCGGGTTTGATAATACTGATATCACCATTGCCAATGCTACTGTCAGTAACTTTGTCACAGTTGATGCCAAAACCTACACCTTTGATGTCACTCCCACTGCTGATGGTAATGTCACAGTTGATGTACTTGCGACTAAAGCTACGGATACGGCAAGTAATAACAATACCGCTGCCACTCAACTGGTTCGTACTGCTGATATTACACCGCCAACAGTTGCCTTAACATCAACTTCAGCAACAACAATCAACGCAGCATTTAGCGTCACAGCAACATTCAGTGAAAATGTCACCGGGTTTGATAATACTGATATCACAGTCGCCAATGCGACTGTCGGTAACTTGGTCACAGTTGATGCCAAAACCTACACATTTGATGTCACACCGAATGCTGATGGCGCTATCACAGTTGATGTACCTGCAGCTAAAGCTACTGATACTGCCACTAATAACAATACCGCTGCAAATCAACTGACTCGTACTGCGGATTTGACCGCACCAACTGTTGCCTTAACATCCGCATCACCCACAACAATAAATGCACCATTTTTAGTCACAGCAACTTTTAGTGAAACTGTGACCGGATTTACTTCGAGTGGCATTAATGTTACTAACGGTACGGTTAGCGGCTTTACAGGTAGCGGCACGACTTATAATTTTACAGTCACACCGAATGCTGATGGCGCTGTCACAGTTGATGTACCTGCGGCTAAAGCTACTGATACTGCCAGTAATAACAATACCGCTGCCACTCAACTTGTTCGTACTGCTGATGTTACCGCACCAACTGTTGCCTTAACATCCGCATCACCCACAACAATAAATGCACCATTTTTAGTCACAGCAACTTTTAGTGAAACTGTGACCGGATTTACTTCGAGTGGCATTAATGTTACTAACGGTACGGTTAGTGGCTTTACAGGTAGCGGCACGACTTATAATTTTACAGTCACACCGAATGCTGATGGCGCTATCACAGTTGATGTACCTGCGGCTAAAGCTACTGATACTGCCAGTAATAACAATACAGCAGCCCCTCAACTTGTTCGTACTGCTGATGTTACCGCACCTAGTGCTAGCTTGGGTACAATTTCTAACATTACTATAGCGGGTGGTACAAGTCAGACATTGACAGTTACTATCGCTGATAGTAGTGGAGTTGATGTTAGCAGTTTAGATAATTCTGACCTGGTAGTAAATTGGTCAGGTGGTACAATTCCCGCTACATTTGTCAGCGTCGATACTAATAGTAATGGCACACCTCGCACCGGAACTTATTCTATAACTCCGCCTGGGGGAAGTTGGGATGATACAGATAATGGCAGTTACGCTGTTAATTTGCAAGCCTCGCAAGTAAAAGATACTTTTGGCAATCAAGTTGTAGGTAGCAATTTAGGCAGTTTTACTGTTAACATTGCCACCCCAACTCCAACTCCAACTCCAACTCCAACTCCAACTCCAACTCCAACTCCAACGCCAACTCCAACGCCAACTCCAACTCCGACTCCAACTCCAACTCCAACGCCAACTCCAACTCCAACGCCAACTCCAACGCCAACTCCAACGCCAACTCCAACGCCAACACCGACAACAACTCCGACTCCGACAATAACTCCGACTCCGACAACAACGCCAACACCGACAACAACTCCGACTCCGACAACAACGCCAACACCGACAACAACGCCAACACCGACAACAACGCCAACTCCGACAACAACGCCAACACCGACAACAACGCCAACACCGACAACAACTCCAACTCCGACAACAACTCCGACTCTGACAACAACACCGACTCCGACAACAACTCCGACTCTGACAACAACACCGACTCCCCCAACAACTTCAGGGACTCCCGCTGTCATTTTCATTCAACCACTTGGCAGTACCGAGGTACTCGAAAGCTTGGGCAGCGATATATACAAAGTGCGACTAAATACTCAGCCAACTGCTAATGTCACCGTCGCCATTACCCCTGAAACTCAAGTTACTGTCAGCCTACCTGTCCTTACTTTTACTCCCGCCAATTGGAATGTCACTCAAACGGTAACGGTGACTGCGGTTGACGATGCGGTTGTTGAGGGCGATCATCTAAGCCCAATTAGCCACGCCACTACCAGCAATGACACATTGTATAATAATCTCGTCGCCCCTCTCACAGTCAATATCAGCGATAACGATAACTTAGGCGATGTCACAACCTTGTTGAAAAAGTCAGTAATCGGTTTGACAGATAAGGACGATCGCATCACAGGATCGGCATTGAATGATATTATCTACGCACGCCCCGGCAATGACTATCTTCATGGCAAAGCAGGGGATGACTTGCTTTACGGACAAAAAGGCGATGACGGTATCAGCGGCGGTGACGGGAATGACATTATTTTTGGTGGTAAGGGGATTGATTTTATTCAGGGCGATCGCGGTACGGACTTGATTTATGGAGGTAAGGAAAGCGATCGCATTTACAGCGGCGATGGCGACGATATATTGTTTGGCGACGGGGGCAATGACTACTTATTTGGAGAAATTGGTGCCGACACTTTGACAGGCGGATTGGGTAATGATGTGTTTGCGATCGCGATCGGCACTGGTGGAACAGACGCTTCCGCTGCCGATGTGATTACTGATTTTACCCTCAATCAAGATAAAATTGATTTAATTAGCCCCCTTGCTTTTAGCGAGTTAAATATTTATCAAGGGACGGGGGCTTTTGTTAGCGATACTATAATTCAGTATCAGGTAACAGGGGAATATTTAGCTGTCTTGAAAGGAGTCACTGCCAGCAGTATAGTTCAGGCAGTAACTTTTTAGACTTCGTAAGTTGTTGCGCTTTAGCGCTAAAGCGCAACAACTTACCTACCCCATTTCGATCGCCTAATTTGTATGGTGCACCAACAGTCGATCGCACTTTTGCTGTAATTTTCAGGTATAGCAACCGCTTAATGTAAATTGTGTAGCCTGTCTTTGATTTTTGTGCGAGTCACCAATGCAGACTCACAGCGTTCCCAGTAAATTTTAGCCACGCGATCGCCCTGATTCTGACGCCAACACTCGGAAAACAGCCGCGCCGCTTCAAATAACTTCCCTTCCGAGTAAAGTGCCCTAGCTTCTGCAAACAATTCCAGCGTAGCTAACTTGGCTTGTTTAATTTCTGGCGGATCTGCATCAAACACCTCATAAATCGTCACAGCTTCGGATTTTCCCTTGACTTTTACCGTGTCTAGAGTGCGGATTGCGTACTGAGATGGATTTTTCAGGCGCGCATAAGTTGGCTGAGTAATTAACAGCGAAACGCCATAATTTTTTGTCAAACTTTCCACACGAGAAGCTAAATTCACCGCATCGCTGATTACCGTCCCATCCATGCGATTTGGTCCTCCCACAGTTCCCAGCATCAAAGAACCCGTATTAATCCCAATTCCAATCTGAATCGGCGCACAGCCAGCGTTAGCGCAGTATTCATTGTATTCAGCGAGACGGTGCAGCATAGCAATTCCCGCTTTCACCGCATTATCCGCCTCACCGCTAAATAGCGCCATAATCGCATCGCCAATATATTTGTCGATAAACCCCTTATTTTGATTAATCACGGGTTCCATGCGACTAAGATAAGAATTGATAAATTTGAAATTATCCTCCGGCGTCATAGTTTCCGAAAGCGTGGTGAAGTCGCGAATGTCGGAAAATAACACCGACATTTCTAACTGCACTTGGTCGCCCAATTCTACATCAATGATGCTTGATTTCTCTAAAAACTGGAGGAATTGATGGGGAACAAATCGCTCGTAAGCTTTGTTTAGTTGAGCCAGCCTGCTTTCATTTTCACGGACTTCTGTATAAAGCTTAGAATTTTGAATTGAGATCGCCGCTTGTCCAGATAAAACTTTTAATATTTCCACTCTTTCGGGGGTAAAAGCTCCCGCTGTTAAATTATTTTCTAAGTAAACAATACTAATGATTTGAGATTGATTAATCAACGGCACACATAAAATTGATTTGGGCTGATGCTTTCGGATGTGGGCGTCGTTGGTAAATTGTCCCGATCGCGCAGCATCATCCAGTACCACGCTTTCTTGAGTGCGGCTCACATAATTGACAATCGCGGTAGAAAGTTCTTGACAGGTTTCAACGGGGATTGACTGTAACACGGTGACGAGTTCGTCATCGATTGTCCCTTCAGCTTCAATGAACAGTTGTCCCTGGCTTAACAAAATCAGATAGCCTCGTTGCGCCCCTGCATTTTCTATCAAAATTTTCATCAAGCTAGACAGTAGCTTATCTAGCATGATTTCTCCAGAAATCGCCTGAGAAGCCTTCATTACTGCGGTGATATCTAGGTGATTCCCAGAACCAGTCGTTGTCATTGCTACGGTAGTTTGAGTGTTTTTCCTTCCCGGTTGAGTTACCGCGAATAAGTGGGGATATCGCGTTTCTAAATCCGTTACCTTAGCAGTAGCTCCCCATTCAACATAACAATAATAGGCCTCAAATATGTAGGCTTGAGCAACTTTTGTTTTGCCCCATTCCGAGTAGAATTTGGCTGCTAGTTCGTTTGCCAGGGCTTCGTCATTAACATATTTGTTTTGTTTGGCTCCAGATATGGCGCGATCGTACATTTCAATCGCCTCGGCTTTATTGCCCAACACCCGTTGCCGTTCTGCTTCCACTAAATACCATTTATGCAGATAATTCATGGGAGCATTTTGCGCCCACTTTTGCAGCGTGCTTTGATGGGTTCCCACTAAGGCAATAATTTCAGTTTGCTCAACTGCTGGCTGTGCGGGAAAAAGTGCCAGGTGCGTCAGGGCGGCATAAAAATGAAAAATTGGAACAAAAGCCGATCCAGATACTCCCATCAAATACTGTTTGACTTGGGTAATGTGGTCTAGGGCAGCCGTATAATTGCCATAGCAGTAAGCAAGCAGCAGTTTGTAGATGCAGGCACAGGCGATCGCCGTGAATTCATTATCCTCATAGTGCTTGGGAATCATCACCGTTTCATCGTAGGCAGAGCCTATTAACAAATCCGGCCGAATACGGGTTTCCCTTAAGTTTTGCACCGTCTGCTGAATCATATCCAAATAAACCCGAGCAGAATATTGTTTCAACTGCGCCATGACAGCCCTGTAATTTGCTATTTCTGGTTCCCAAGTGTCTAGTTCTACCCCAGCGAATAAATAAGTATAAAAGCAAATATATATGTTGTAGCCAGCGTTTACAAAGTCGCCTGTTTCCATGCCCAACCTATAGCCCTCTTTCAGCGTCGGTATCGTTGCCAAAAGAGATTCTTGGCGATGCTGAATCCAGCCACCAAACAAAAGTAGAACTGTGGACTTGAATTCGGGCACATTCAACCGATCGAGCAATGAGAGTGCCAATTGCCCAAAGTCATAGCCCGTTTCCACCTCTTGTAAAAAGGCACAGAACACCATCCCGTGCATCGCATAACCCACCGTCGATGCGGGCGCATTCCCAAAGGAGAGCGATAAACTCACCATCGTTGAGCTAAGCAGGGGCAGCAAACCGGGCATTCCCTGGAAAATGGGTGGAAACAACATACCAGACAGTTGCATAGCTGCCTGAGTCTGTGGATTTGTCATCACAGGTAGGTCAACCAGTTCCTCAATCTTTCTGCCGCCGAGGAGGGCCGCAAGGGCTTGTAGCGCTTTGCCAATCTTGGCTTCATCAGGTTCGGCAGGGAGTTCAATCCCCAATTGTAAGAGTGCCTCTCTTGCTACTGCGATCGTTTCTAACACCTTGCTCTGGGCTGTCTGAGCGGCAATTTTAATTTCGTAAATTTTAACTCGATCTAAAATTGTTTGGGCTTCTTGCAAAACCAGTGCTGCCATCTGTTCCATACGATCAAAGTCACCATTCAAATAGGCAATTTCAGCAGCAGCAACATAAAGATTTAGCGCCAATTCATATTGAGTTTGCCAGCATTGAGGTGTCAATAGCTCAATTCCCGTTTGTAGATAGATATTGGCTGCAGCGTAGGCGGTAGAATTTCTAGCCTTACGTCCAGCTTCTAAGTTGAGTTGGGCTAAGTCTGAGCGTTCACTTAATTGATTGATTAACTCAATTCCTTGATTTAAATGCCCCACAATATCAAATAGTTTTTCTTCTGTTTCTATCTCGGAAGAACTTTGTAGCAGTAACTGTCCAATTTTGAGATGAGTGGCTTGTTTTTGGTCGTCGGGAATCAATGAATAGGCCGCTTGCTGGACGCGATCGTGCAGGAACTTATAAGTGAGATTAGCAACAGATTGATTGGGGGATTGAGCATCTGCTTGAATGAAGTTATAGCCTTCTGAAATTACTAAAATGAGTCCTTCTTGCAAGGCTTTCCACAGCGCTGATTCCGTTTGTTCTGGTAATTCTTCGCTGACTACTGCCAATGTATCTAAATCAAACTGCGCCCCAATGCAAGCCGCCAGTTTTAGAACATCCTGAGTTTCTTTCGGCAACTTCTGCAATTGCGTCGCCATAAACTCCACCACATCCGAGGCGTCGGCAAATGTAACTTGATTAATATCGCACTGCCACCCCCCTTGACTGCCCCCCTTACTAAGAGGGGATTGAGGGGGGTTAAAAATAATTTGACCATCTTCATGCAACGCCTTGAGGAATTGAGTAGAGAAAAAGGGATTACCTTGGGTTTTTTGATAAACCAATTCTGTCAAGGGCCCGGCCAAGGATAAATCGCAAATCAGCGTATCTGCTACCAACTGATTGAGATCTGCTAAACTCAATGGTTGCAGGGTAATCGTATTCACCGTGGCTCCCGACTTCACAATCTCATCCACCGTCAACATAAACGGATGAGCCGGTGATACCTCATTATCCCGATAAGCACCCAATACTAACAGATGCCCCGTATCCTCCATTAACAGTTGTAGCAATTTCAGCGATGCCGAATCTGCCCACTGCAAATCGTCCAAAAACATCACTAAGGGATGTTCTGCTTGGGTAAATACTTGCACAAATTTCTGCATCAGCAGATTGAAGCGATTTTGGGCGGCACTCCCCGACAATTCTAGTGCAGGACTTTGAGCGCCAATGATGTGTTCTAATTCAGGAATTACATCAATCAAGACTTGCCCACTCTCACCTACTGCGGTGAGAATCAGGGTTTTCCATCTGTGTAACTGAGCGTCACTTTCTGATAATAATTGTCCCATCAATTCCCGAAATGCTTGCACAAATGCACTGAAAGGAATATTGCGTTGGAATTGGTCGTACTTGCCTTTGATAAAATAGCCCCGCTGTCTGGCGATCGGCTTGTGGACTTCGTTCACCACTGCGGTTTTACCAATCCCAGAGAAGCCAGCTACCAACATCATTTCGGCGCTAGCATTACGAACTCTTTCAAAGGCCGCTAATAGATGAAAAACTTCTGTTTCTCTGCCGTATAACTTTTCGGGAATCAGGAAATGGTCTGTAAGATCCAGCGTTCCCAGGTCAAATTCTTCTATGCTATCGGTTTCTTGTAATTGAACCAGACACATTTCTAAGTCCTGCTTGAGCCCCAAGGCAGTTTGATAGCGATTTTCCGCATTTTTTGCCATCAGCTTGCTGACTATTTGAGACACAATTACGGGAATTTCTGGCTTGATTTCGTGCGGGGGAACTGGTTGTCTGGCAATGTGGCAGTGAACTAGCTCTAAAGCGTCTTCTGTCTCAAAAGGCAGTTTTCCTGTCAGCAATTCGTAGAAGGTGACCCCGAGCGAGTAAAAGTCAGTGCGGTAATCGATAGAGCGATTCATCCTACCCGTTTGTTCCGGCGAGATGTAAGCGAGAGTTCCTTCTAAAACGTTGGGATTTTTCAGGGTTGGCATTTCTCGCGTTAGCTGAGTGGAAATGCCAAAGTCGATAATTTTGAGCTGCCCCGTCGTTGGATTGAATACTATATTAGAAGGGTTAATATCTTTGTGAATTATATTTGCGCTGTGAATTTGTCCTAAAGTTTCAGTGGCAGCGATCGCCAGAAGCAGAAATTCCTTTAGACTAAACTTTCGCTGCTGCATCCATATTTTCAAGGATTCGCCGCCAAAGTCCTCCACAAAAATCACGAGACTGTTTTGGTATTTTTGCAAGTCATAAACTTGCACGACTCCCGCCTCTTTCAGCTCTCGGGTGATTCGGTATTCGGTGCGGTAGCGTAGCAATTCTTGAGGTGTGGGGTAGCTCTCTTTGAGAAGTTTGAGGATGAGCGGTTGGCGATCCGCTTCCCGAAGAGCCCGGTAAACCAGAGAGTTGGCACTTTCGTAAAGCAGCTTCTGGACGGCAATACCTGGAATGGAGAGCATATTTATTTTTCTGGTAAAAATTAACGCGAAGTCGAAACACACGGGGTTCGTTGTGTCGAGAATAGCGCTTTAGAAAGGAACAAATTATGTTCTTATAACACACTCTTAGTTTTTCGGCAGCGAAGTGGCTTTCAGGTAGTCTGGCAGAGTAAGGGTAAGGAGTTATCATGCGATGTACCTAAGCCTTGTTAATTCTCAACTCCATGAATTGTCACCGTTTCGGTTATCCAAACATCGTTAAAAATTGTCCCACCCCCAGCGCTCAGCAAAACTTTAAATGTATATATTGTCACAGGCAGTTTGTTTAAAACCCGAGACATCAAAGGATTTCAGAAGAAACAAAAAAATTGAGAGATCAGCTTTTATTAGAAAAAATATCTTGAGTTGCGATTGTCAAAGTCACGAGGGTGTCCCCCCGCTGATTCCAATACTATGTGTTTTTCAACAATTAGCATCAGTCCCCCGGAAAGTTCAAGGAAAGTCAAAAAACCAAGGCAAGCTAACGATCCAACGTGATGAAATGTAATCGTTTTTAGGCAATAAGGGGAACAAGCAGTGGAAAGAGCGGCCAATTGATGCCTTAAGCAAAGAAATTCTAGGGGTGTATATACGAAGTTGAGTTGAGATGGGTGCTAAAGGTTTTTGGGATTCCCTCTCAGTAGTTGACAGACAATGTGCCGTCTATTATACAGATTTTTGGGCAGGGTCTAAAAAAAATCTTTCCCCAGCGACACAAATCTCTGGAGAAAGATACTGGCAAAACTTCTGATATCGAAAGATTCAATAACACCCTTCAGCAAAGGATATCTCGGTTGGTAAGAAAGACTTTGTTCTCATCTATCTATAAAGATATCCAATCATGTGGGGGCTTTCTGGTATTTTATCCATCATTACAACGCTTCTTTACCCCTAAAAGTGTTTAGGATTTTTGGTTGCTATGCAGGACTACCCGACTTTGTTCTCATGATTTTGGAGAGTCATTTATCTACTTCCCCTTGCGGGCTACAAACTCCCGCAGCCGGAGTAAACTAGCGGTTTGCCCCAAATTCAGCGGCAGCAGCGACACTCCCTCCAACCGAGACTGCACCCAACCATCGCCCCAATACCACTCGTGAAATCCGTCAATTCCCTGACTCAATAACAGCCGCAGACAATTGTGCTCAGCAATATCAACGTGATGCTGAACTGCCACGGGGCCCAGCCAACTTGTAAAGGTCAAACCTTGAGCAAATTCTTCCGGCAAACCGCTAGACAACTGCTGCGGCCACAGCCACTGCTGCAATTGAGTTGGACGCAACAAGCTGTCTCTAATCGCTGTTTCGGAAGCTTCAAGCTCAATCCGCAGGTTGCTTTGTTGAAAATTACCGAGCATAGCAATTTGAAATTTTATATAGGAACTTTACGTAACTTAAATGTAACTTATTGCACCGCGTTCGATCGACAATCGCGATCGCACCCTCTGAAAATTCCCCTACATTTAGTAAAAAAAAATTTACCTATTTGGAGAGCGGTTGGGGAGTAAAACTAGAAACAACTGCCACAATCCGCGCAGCCACAATCGAGCCCCGAACAATCCGCGCCGCTACAATCGAGCCCCGAACAATCCGCGCCGCTACAATCGAGCCCCGAACAATCCGCACCGCTACAATCGAGTCCAGAACAATCCGCGCCACTACAATCGAGTCCAGAACAATCCGCGCCACTACAATCGATCCCGGAAAAACATTCCGAGATTCCACAATCTAGCCCTTCAATACAGTAATTTTCACCCTGAGAGCTTCTGCGAGGAGTTCCCCCCTGAGATTTTGGTCGATCGGATTTTGGTTCATCGTTACCCTCGAAATTGGGGTCGTCACTGCCCGATTCACTGCTAAACCGGGCTTTCAAGATTTGATTCGCGCGCTTGCAAGCCGCAAATCGGCGGCGCGATGCTTTGATCGCCCCAAACAAGCCGAATTTGGCGATCGCGCCCTTGATATACTGCGAGCAAGACTCCCCCCCGTACAGCACTCGGTGAGCGCAAGAGAACCCTTTTCTCGGGGAGATGTGTTTCTGGTATCCGCTAATAGAAGCTACAGCTAATTGTCGGAGGGCTGCATCAAAAATAGGCGTTTGCATTGGTTTCCCATACGTTAGATATTTCCTTCCTGCTAAAAACTACAACCAACAGCTCAACAATTCCCGCGCCCCATCCCTCGCGCGATGCCTATTTTCGTATCGAACTGTTAAGCTCTGTTTCATTTCATTGAAATCTCCCCTGCTTCACGCCACTGCATCCAAACTCCGTGATACCATCACACCTGAGTAATGCCTATAGTAAAAAACTGGAGAGAAAAGCTTTGACACTAAGGGTTGCAGTAGTAGGTTCAGGCCCTGCGGGTTCTTCCGCCGCCGAAACATTGGTAAAAGCAGGCATCGAAACATACCTATTCGAGCGTAAATTAGACAACGCCAAACCCTGCGGTGGGGCGATTCCCCTGTGCATGGTCAGCGAATTTGACTTGCCGCAAAGTATTATTGACCGCCAAGTCAGAAAAATGAAAATGATCTCCCCCTCCAACGTCGAGGTGGACATCAATATTGAAAACGCACACGAATACATCGGTATGTGCCGGCGGGAAGTGCTCGATGGCTTCATGCGCGATCGGGCGGCTTCGTTGGGTGCGAAACTGATTAACGGCACCGTTCACACATTAGAGATTCCCGCCAACAATACTGACCCCTACACACTCCACTATGCCGACCACTCCAACGGCACCGCTGTGGGAACTCAGAAAACTCTGAAAGTGGATTTGGTGATTGGGGCCGACGGCGCTAACTCCCGCGTAGCAAAGGCGATCGACGCTGGCGACTACAATTATGCGATCGCCTTCCAAGAACGCATCCGCCTGCCGGAAGATAAAATGGCTTACTACCAAGACTTAGCCGAAATGTACGTCGGCGACGACGTATCTACCGATTTCTACGCTTGGGTGTTCCCCAAATACGACCACGTAGCCGTCGGTACTGGCACGATGAAAGTCAATCAAGCCAGTATCAAAAAGCTGCAAGCAGGAGTCCGCGCCCGCGCTGCCAAAAAACTGATGGGCGGTGAGATTATTAAAGTGGAAGCTCACCCCATCCCCGAACATCCGCGTCCCCGCCGGGTTGTCGGCCGAGTTGCTCTCGTAGGCGACGCCGCAGGTTATGTTACCAAGTCTTCCGGCGAGGGAATCTACTTTGCTGCCAAGTCTGGCCGGATGTGCGCCGAAACTATTGTGGAGATTTCCAATAAAGGCGCGCGCATTCCGACTGAAGAGGAAATTAAGCTTTACCTGAAGCGGTGGGATAAAGCCTACGGCATTACTTACAAAGTTCTCGACATTTTGCAGCGCGTGTTCTATCGTTCCGACGCTACTCGCGAAGCTTTTGTGGAAATGTGTGCCGATCGCGACGTGCAGAAACTCACATTCGATAGCTATTTGTATAAGACTGTAGTACCCGCTAATCCCTTCATCCAGATGAAGATTACCGCCAAAACCATTGGTAGCTTGTTGCGTGGCAATGCTTTAGCGCCTTAAAATTCCCTGCGGCTAAGCGTACTTTGTATAAAAAAGCGGGCAGTCACAAAACTGCTCGCTTTTTTTTTAGCTAAGGTAACAAACCGCGAAGGCGCTAAGGGCGCGAAGGAAGAGAAAAAAGAAGAATTGTTAGTTCAAGTTCAACTGCACTAAGGTATCGGGGGCGAGGAAGTGGGAAATGTGATAAGCTCGCTCTTCTGTTTTTAGCAGGATTTTTTCGTAGAGGTAGCGCGTAGCTCGATCGCCCAAACTTTCTGCTTGTCCTGCTTGACGCCGCAGCAAACCGAGGATAGCTTGCTCGGCAATTAAATCGTGTTCCAGCATTTGGCGGCAAGAATACACGCCGTCTGGTTCCGGCTCGAAACAGCACAGTTCGGCTAACTTGCTAAAACCCGCTGCCGGTATGCCGCCCAACCCGTTTAACCGTTCGCCCAACTCGTGGACGCTATCTTGAGCTTCTGCGTAGCTTTCTTGAAAGAATTGGTGCAAGGAGTAGAATTCTGCCCCTTCCACCACAAAATGATGTTTTTGATATTGCAGGTATAAAGCCTGAAAACTGGCCAGCAGCGCGTTCATCCCTTCACAAATCGGTGCTGTGACTGAATGTTCAAGTAGAACAGGGTTTTCGGCTATGTGGCCAAATGGTCTCAATGCACTCTGAGTCTGGGCCATGGGTGTTCTCCTCTCAATAGGCAGTTTTGTTGCCAATAGAGTCAGTTTAGCACCCTAGATTTACCCGTCAAGCAGCGTCTGCCTCGATAGTGGAAGATTTTATAGAGTAAGAATTTTTTTTTGTAAACCTATTGAGAATAATTAGCAGTTGGGTTATGCTTAAAAAAGATTCTCGTTCTGAACACTTCCTGAAAGTGGGGCGCACCTTCGGAAGGCAGAAGGCAGAAGGCAAAAGGCAGAATTTTTCAGGAAGGGCTGTCGATCATCTTTGATGTTCTGCTGCAATCTGGCTTTTAACTTCTACCCGCTACCAGTCAGGGAAAAAATTAATGCAAATTATTACTGTTGTCAAAAAATGAATCCAGCAGATGCAGAATTAGAAGTTTGTGACATTGTGCAAGTTAGTTGGCTAGATAGGTGGCAAGTTTACAAACGCTTGCAAGAACTAGAAATTCCCTGCTGGTGTGCCGTTGACCAACCTTTGCGGGCAAAAATCAACACTATTAAGCAAGCTGCTCAGCTAATCAGCGTGTTGAAACAAGTCAGCGCTTCTAGGGCAGAACAGGTGCAGTGGCTGGAGTGCTGCTGGCAAATGAGCTCAAGCTAGAAGGAAGTTTGGCCACGAGCAGTGTACAAGATGTAACGGATGTAACCGATTTAAAGGAGTCATAACAATGTATAAATCTGGCAAGCAAGTTTCCGAATTCAGTTTAGAGGGAGAAATCCTCGGCCTGATTATTGAAGATGGCTGCAAACTTAAATATTTGCGAATTAGCAATGCTCGCGGAGTAGAATTTCTTGTTAAACTTTCCAAGGAATTGCGGTCATTTCTGTTACCTGTTTTGACGCCCGGGTTGAAAGTTCAAGTTGTAGGTGAGAAAGAACTCAATTTAAAAAACGGTAAAATAAAACTTAAAGCTCGCAGCCTTAAGCTGGCTCAAGGTCAAAACGATCGATCGCCAGAACTGCTCGACTCCACCAATGGGTCTGTTGCGGTAGGGACATCCGACGATCGCGCGATCGGCAAAAGCGAATTCTCCTCTTCCACAGCAGCTCAAACTGTAAAATCTCCGGCAAAAACCCAAACCAAAATATTAATATGTCAAAAATCAGACTGCCAGAAGCGGGGCGCTGGAGGAGTCTGTAAAGCTTTAGAAAATGCTTTGAATTCGCGCGGTTTAGAAGACCAAGTTACAGTTCAGGGAACCGGATGTCTCAAACAGTGCAAAGCGGGCCCAGTTATAGTTGTGATGCCGGACAAAACTCGCTACAGCCGCATTGCACCGGCAGAAGTTCCAGCAATCATTGACAAACATTTTGCAGTTGTTAAAGCTTAGGCGATCGAATCGCTGCTGAATACAGTGCGCTAGACATCGGGAAAAATTATTCCGATCGGACTGGCGGCCAAAAACTCAAGTCTTCTGAGTGCTGGTGCGCGAACCTTACGCCTTAATTTGAGTTTGGCTTGTAGTTCGATCGCGCGACTCGATTCAGAGGCTATTGTCCGAAAAAACAGAAAAAATGACAACAACTATTACTTAGGGGCTTCCTTCGGGAGAATATCTAAGGATAGACTGTATCTGAGACACTGTGAGTATTGGGATAAAAAGCCATGTCAGAAGCTGATCTTCGAGCCCATCAGCACCAACCGCACCCTGCTGTTCCATCCGATACCGAACCATTGCAATCAAATTTTGCTGCTGCTGGGGGTTTTGAGCCGATCGCCTCCGATGCGACAGACACTCCTGCAACCGTTCCCCAACAGCCAGAAGAAGACTGGCAAACAGTAGATTTTCCCAACGCCATCAGTGTAGATGCAATTCCCACAAAACCTGAAACAAAAAATTCGCAATCTCCGACACAGCCGACTGAGGTGGGATCGCCCCCGATTTCAGAGAATCTAAAAAATATGCTTGGGAATGCCGAACAGGCTAAGGGCAAAGGATCAACCCCAGTCACCCTCATGCAAGCGCTGCACGAATGCAACCGCGACCTTTTGCAGCGCATCGCGCAGCTAGAAACAGCTCTCGAAGAGTCCCAAAACACCTTGCAGAATCGCGAAACTTTGCTAGAACAGCGGACTGCAGAACTCGAAAATACTCAAGAACAATTGACGCGGCTGTTTGGCAAAGTGGAAGTTTCCCATCAAACCCTCCAAAGTCAAGAAATTTTAGTCGAAAATTTAAGAAGTCAGTTGGCAACCAGCCAAGTCAGGCTAGCGACTGTTGAGCGAGAATGTGCGTCTACTGTGCAGCGCTACAACGAACAGTTGCACCAGTTAGTCGCCACAGAAAATATTTGCAGGGAATTGCGAGCTCGCTTGCACCGGCAGCAGCGCCACACCCTGCAATTCAAAGCTGCCTTGGAAAGAAGTTTGGACAGGCCACAGGTAAAGTCACCGAGGATCGAGTCGCCTGACAATGCAGAGGATAGCGCCAGCGCGCAATTAGAATCATTGCTCGCGGCGGTCAAAAGCTCTCAAGTTCCGCTGCCGCCAGCCTTTAACGCTTCCCCTGTCCAACCTTGGTCGGAAACCGAAGAGCATCCAGAGGTAGCCGCTGTTGTCGAGGCGATCGAGCCTGAATCCCCAGCCCCTCTAGAACTCAACAAATTAGCCCAAGTATCCGCCATTCAATTACAGGAGACCGAAACCTACCAGCCTCATGAGCCGGCACCTGACTCGGCCCCTGCGGTTGCGGAACCTGAACTGCCGGTGGCGGAGTCGGAACCCGAAACTGCTGCTACCAAAGTAGACACCCAAGAATTGGCCAGGGCTTTTCAAATTTTGAATTCAGTTGAAACCTTTGGCATTCAAGAAGTGCGATCGAGTGTGGCAAAAGCTACAGCAGTTGCCCAACCCGACTGGCTGAGCTTGATTGCCAGTCCGCTGCGGGCTTCTAAAAAACGTCGATCGCTAGCTGAAATTGAATTGCCGAGTTTTCGATAGTGAACGGAAGTTGCTAGTGTTGAGTTTTAACTCAAAACTCAACACTCTTTTCTCCCTTTTCCCATCCCGTAGGTGAGAGCATAGCTGGTAGCCAACAGCCACAGCCAAACAGCCGGATACCGGGGCTCCAACCAAGGCTGTACTCTGCGGGCGAAGCTGGGAAGCCATCCGAACAGCCAACTAGCCAAAGCCAGCAGAGTAAAACTCAAGTAACTTCCCAGCCAGCGCCAAATATCTCCCAAGGTGACAAAATCTAAAATCCACAAGAGGAGAGAAGGGTTTTTTCCGGCTGCTTCGATCGCCAGTCGATTGAAAGTTAGCCAGTCGGTTCTGTCTTTAATAAAAGTTTCGGCTACGGTGAGTTTTTGTCCTGCCAAAATACCGAAAAAGGTATTGAGAATTGAATTAATTCTTTGGGGTGGCAAACTGCTGCCGGTAGGAACCATCATGCCTTTAGAAAATAGCCAAGTCACGGAAACATTGCTCTGGTAGGCGCGAATTTGGTTTAAGTGATTTGCCGTCAACAAATTGTGCTTTAATGCTGTATCCAAAAGGTCTGTTAAGCGAAAAAGATTGCGGATAAGAGAGCCGAAGCCGGTGAAAACGAGGGGAGATTGCAAGGATGCTGCGTCGCCGATCGAGATTAGGCGATCGATCGCCACGGAGCGATCGCTGCTGTTGCTGCTAAAATGCCCGGGAATATAACCAAAGGTCGGTTTTTTCCACACCAATTTATCGACATCGCAGCGGCGGTATTCTGGTAAAATTGCGAAAAAATCCTCGTACATTTCCAGCAAAGAACCGGGATTCTCTGGATGTACTTGGTGGTAGTGAAATAGATAAACTGTCAGTTCTGTGCCGGCGCCGGGAAACAACTCCCAAATGAGCTGGCGTCCGCGAGAAATGTCCCCGTGAGTGTAAAGCACATCCCCGTACTCGGAATCCCACACTCCCGGCTCAAATCCTGCGTCGATGACTGCTCCCACCGTCGGACAAACGCTGTCAAAAGCCCGCCCTTCGTTCAATTGCCAAGCGATGGGAGAAGCCGAACCCATTGCATCCACCAGCAGCCGTCCTAATGCAGTGCGATCGGCTTTGGTCGGCAAGTGGTGGCCTTGAAATACTACTTTTTCTGCTTCAACATCCGCTCGGATAAACTCAGTTTCGTCCCAGATTTCCCCACCAGCTACTGTTAGCTTAACTCCTGCTAAATACAGCAATTTCTCCCCGTCCAAAGCTACATTTAGTACCTTCGGTGTGTGCAGAACTGGCGCTTTAGCAACGGGCGGATTGTTAGCATCAAAAAACTTGTTGTAGCCATCTTTGTATTCTCTGGCAATCAAAGTTTCGATTTCTGCAGCAGTAAATAAACCCAAATCAATTAAGCTTTGAATTTCATCCCGCGAAATATTCCACTCGCGATTCATCCGCCCGAAAGGCATTCGTTCAACTAGCAGCACCCGGTAGCCTAATCTCGCCATGACTGCGGCGTGAATCACTCCCAAGGCCCCGCCAATATAAATTAAATCGTAAAAAGTATCGCCAGAATCAGACACCGAAATTGTACCTTCTCCCCTCTTCCCTGTTCCCTCTTCCTTCTTCCCTCTTCCTCCTTCCTTCTTCCCTGTTCCCTCTTCCTTCAAAAACACTACTTGTTTTGGCTTTTGAGGATTGCGAGTGCCTTCGCGCCAACGTTGCTCCCACCAGTAGACGCGCTTGAGGTCGTATTCGCCTTCAGGCATTTTTTGGAAGTATTTGACGGTCAGGGGGTAATAGGGGGCAAGAGCGTCAAAAATTGACTGTTTGGAGAGGTCTATGACAGGGGGCTCGGGGTAGCGATCGGGAAACTTGTTTCTCACAGCAAGATTCAGAGCTTCCAGGAACTTTTTTTCTCCCGCAGGCGCCTCTTCTAGACGAAAGACTTTTAAATAAGTGGTGCGCTGCAGTGACCAGACAAAGGTGGAAAGTTCTGTCGATCGCCAATTTTGGTTTCCTGAATTGCTGTCAGCGAAGGAGGGTTTGGGATTGGCATTTTGAGTGCCCGACAACATAACCTCGGCTGCTGTTACGTTTGAAAGCAGGCGAAAACCGTCAGGAGTAATAATTTTTTCTCCGATTCCGGGATCGAATTCGTGCTGCAACCAAGTGCAGACGGCTGCTGTATCTGGTGTGGGGACTTCTAGATAAAGAATTTCTTGCATGATTACGGTGTCAATTCTGAATAAATTAATAAAGATGGGGGAGTTGACAAGGGAGCAAAGTAGGCTATACTCCCGAATACTTATCTAGTTTTAAATAAGTTTACAATGTTCTCAGATTTTTAGGTTTTTGATCGCTCTTGCTCTCGGTTGGCCCGCAGTGGCTGAACATCTACTCCTTTCGGTATGCACTTTTATGAATTATCCCATTCCTACGAATCCTCAAGAAATGATTGCTTTGCGACAGCAGCCACTGAATGAAGAATTGGTGGCGTCGGCGATCGCGGGTGTGATTCAAATAGCTCGATCGCGATCTCAGTCTTTGGATGAATTGAAGGCTGAGGTACTCGCGGACGACAATCTGCTCGATTTTGCTCAGAGGCTATGGCTGAGCGACATTGTGGCTCAAGCTTGGAACAATTTGCCCTAAATTGTCAACATCCAAAGCATTCTTCCCAACGTGATCGAGCTGACGACAATAAGCTGATGACAGCTATATTGTCCGGTAGAATTTGCGATCGTGTAAAAATTATAGACTTATTGCATAAATCTGCGATCGGGAAACCCCAGATAAACGCAGATAAACGCAGATGCGTTTCAAGATAGCTTGAGTTTCAGATGTTCGCCGCATTTATTAAATATTTTAAAATGCCAATAATTTGACTAATATTATCAATGAAATAATCATTTAGATCGACTTCCATAATTTGATTGCTAAGTCGTAAAAATTTCCAATTTGTCCCTGTTGTGACCACCCCATATATTTCGGAAATATTATTGTTTCTTCTTTCATTAAATATTTGAGCGGCAATCATTTCTGCCATACATTGTGGAAGTCCAGCTTGGATATTATCATTTTTAGCTTCAACCAAGGCGACAACCGGGGCTTTTATTAGCAGTTGTTCGGGAGAACGACTAATCAGAAAGTCACAGAAACCAGTTAATCCTTTTTCTAAATCTACATTAAACTCTTTTCCCGAGAAAAAGCTAATTTGATACTTAAACTGCTTTCTAACTTCAACTAAAATAGGTGTAACAATTAATTCGGAGCGAGCTTTTTCAGTATTAATTGCTAAAGCCAAAGAAATATTTTCTTGCAGAGTTTGACTGAGAAGGTCGCTATACTCGGATTCGGGTAAATTGGCAAAAATACCAACTTTGTCAGCAATGGTAATGCCAAAGTTGGTTTCAATCATTTCTAGGTTGGTGAATTGACTGTATGACATTCTTAAGGTTTTGTGTATTGAGTTTTGATTTTTAGGGCGGGCTCGCGTGCCCACCCCACAAGAGTTTAAATTAACCGGGACTCACTTAAACGTCTCGATTTCCTACCTTGAATACATCTGCGTTTATCTGTGTTTATCTGCCTTACATCTGCGGTTTGTGTATCAATGAAAGATTTATGCAATTGCTCGTCTATGGTAGAACTTATCCACTACCGCAACTCAACTTCTCGCTTGACTTCTGCTAAAACTCGATCGCCCCGCGTCAACCTATATTCGGCCCGCCAAACTCCGGGAGTCAGAGGAGAATTCGTACTGTTTCTTTTGCCGACATAACCCAACCAAGTGCGGCTGGGGGCTTTAATTTCATTGGTCTGATCGGCAATGTTTGTGCCGTTGGGTGCAAATAATTTGTATTGTTCGCGATCGCCCTTGAGCACTCCGTAACTTTGCACCCAAAACAACAAAGCTGGACTGTTTGCAGGGAGTTGAGTCTCGGAAAATTGTCCTTCCCAGACAGCGTTAATATCGGGTGGCTTATTGGCAAAACCAGCCCGGATTAAACCTGTGGAAATATAGTTGATCGGCTTGTCCCAAATTGGATTGCGGGCGGTGTTGCAGCCTACCTTCGCGTCTGGCCCGACAAACGGATCTACGGGTTTGCCTTGATAGCGAAAAGTTACGTGTACGTGGGGGAAAGAGGCCATCCCAGAGTTTCCCACCATGCCCAAAACTGTGCCTTTTTGTACCTGCGTACCCGGTTTGACGGCAACGCTGCCTTTGCGGAGGTGGCAGTATTGGGCTTCCCAACCACCGCCGTGGTCGATTACCATGCCGTTGCCGCATTCTGTGCCTGCGATGCTGGCTTTGTCTGTATCGTTTTGTAAACGCCGATCGACCACACCATCTCGCGATCGCAAAACTTTGCCTGCAGCGGAGGCAATAACTGGAACTCCTTTTGCCATTGCTTTGGCGTCGGGAATGGCAAAGTCTGTGCCGTCGTGCCCGTCGTAGGTTTGGCGCCCACAGCCAAAATCGAGGGCGGTGGGGCCGGGTTCTCGATCGAAATACAGCAATACAAAACAGTCTTTGCCTAGGGTACAGTCTATCGGTTGACCGAATTGCGGGTTGTTCGGCTTTTGGGCGACTGCGGTCGAAACGAGACGCTGGGCGATCGTGTGGGCTTCGGCGATCGGCGCACTTACTCCGCTCTCACTATCACAACTAGAAAGACTTGTCAACCCCAAGACCAACAAAATTGCAGAAATGTATTTTTTTGATAGTATAGTCATTCGCTGGTTAGATGTAAAAGCTGAGGTGGGTAGTGAAAAATCAATTAATGATTCAGAATAGAGGGGAGCAAGAATCTAGACGATTGGTAAGGCTTTTTCGTTTCCTATATTTGTTATATTATTTTGAGTTTGAACTTTTAAAATTTTAATTACTTCAAGAATGCGCTCTAAAATTCGATCGCTCATTTCGATCATTCGGCTGTCCGGGCTTGCTGTTGCTGCTTTGGCGATGTGGGGATTTGCCACCCTTGCCCAAGAGGTTTTGGAAAAGGAAACCTACGCTTTCGATAAATCTATTTTACTATATCTTAGGAGCCTTCACACTCCGCTGCGCGATCGCATCATGCTCGCCTTTACATTTTTGGGGGAGCCAAATTTGCTGCTAGCCCTGAGCGTGAGTTTGGGTATTATCTTGTGGTGGCGCAAACATAACTCCGAAGCCACAACTATTGCAGTTACGGGCGCAGGGGCGCTCGGTTTAAATATACTCTTAAAACAACTGTTTGCACGCGCTCGACCTCAACTTTGGGAGCGCGCGGTTGAGGTGAAATTTTACAGTTTTCCTAGCGGACACGCCATGATTTCAATGGTTGTTTACGGTTTGCTGGGATATTTATTGGGTTCCCGTTTTCCCAAGCAGCGCTGGTGGATTTACAGCTTGACAGTTGTATTAATTGCTGCTATTGGTTTGAGCCGGCTTTATCTCGGAGTTCACTGGCCTACCGATGTTATTGCTGGTTATATGGCTGGTTTTATATGGCTGATTGCCTGCATTTTAAGTTTGGAAGTATGGAAGCAGTTTCATGATTCTCGTCCAGTTCCTGAAGAGAATTTTTTGTCGCCTGACTCCCATAATTTAACCGATCAAGAACAATAAATAAGCTTTGTAGTGAGGACTTCAGTCCTCATAAACTTCCGATTAATTGCATTCCTTACACCCAACAATAAACAAGGTTCAATCCTTCGGACTTCAGTTTTTTTTCAATCCGAAAAATTACATTCCTTACTATCACCCATAAAAATAAACAAGGTTCGATCGTTCGGACTTCAGTCCTCTTACAAATCCGAGGACTTGCATTCCTCACTACAAACTATTAAGAACAATTTGCTTTTGGGTCAAACACATGGCAATTCCTTTTTCGTAGTAAGCCGCCTCGTTAATAAAAATTGGATATACCGTCGATTTACCTTCATACCAGACAGACTCGCCATCAAAGGTCAAAAACATCGGATCGCCGGGATTCAGGGCTTCATAATCTCTGGATTGTAGCTGAGGATGAATCATTGCCTGAATTTCTCCCTTTTCGTTTCTGGGATAGTCGATCGCCCCAATGGTGTGATAAATAGTCAGGGGATTCTTTGCAGCAGGCATTGTGCCTTGATTGTAGGCTTCTACGCCGTCTAAGATTCGGCAGACAACTTGCTCAGTTTGCTGAAATAAAGACGCATCTAATACCCCTTGCGGGACTGCACCAACTTCCAGCGTACCGCCTAATTCGGAAAGCGATCGCAGCAAAGGACTATCATGATTCTTGGTTGTAGAAGCGAGTACCTTGAGGTGGGGATAGACAGAGGTTAAATAAGCTGCTAGTTGCAGGTTAAATGGATGATGGCTGGCGAGAATAAATGTTAGCCCCATGTTGGACGTGGTGCTGTGCAAATCGATAATTACGTTGGGCAGATGAGTGTTTTTTGAGCTAAAAATGCCGTAGATTTCTTTCGCCCGCTGCGCTTCATAGCTGGAGAGATGGGGATTTTCTAAATCTTGCTTTCTAAAGCAGCGGTTGAGGTCGATATCGATGTAGCGTGTCCCGATTTCGCAAGCTTTGGGATTGGCTAGCAGGGTGATAGTTTCAAAAGTCGATCGCCCAATTAACTCTGGCGCGCGATCGAATTTCTTCACGAGGTAAATTCCTGTGAGTTCGTTTCCGTGGGTTCCTCCCACTATGGCAACACGTTTAATTTGGTTCATAAACAAATAACTTCCTATTCCAACGGCAACAATATCTCTCAAAGTCTGTTGACTTGAGATTAATAAGGTCTTACTATCCAGATTAGCTAAGGTCTTAGTATATGTCCAATATTGGATTAAGTAGTAAGCTATATTTAAAAGATATAGTAGTAGCTAATTAATGGAACTTCGACATTTGCGGTATTTCATTGCAGTAGCAGAAGAGTTGAACTTCAGTCGGGCTGCGGAGCGTTTACACATGGCGCAACCTCCTCTCAGCCAGCAAATTCGGGCGCTGGAAGACGAGATTAAGGTGCAGTTGTTCGATCGTACCAAGCGACCCCTTGAGTTAACTTGGGCAGGACAGGTTTTTTTAGAAGAAACTCGTTTGGCCCTCGCGCAGGTGGACAATGCTGTCAAAACCGCAAAACGCGCCAGTCGCGGAGAAATCGGGCGTTTGATTGTGGGTTTTAACAGTTCTATGGCAAACTGTTTGTTGCCTGATATTTTGCGAGTTTATCGATCTCGATTTCCGAAAGTGGAACTGACTTGGCGGGAGTTAGCAACATCGCTGCAATTGCAAGCACTGCGCGATCGGCATTTGGATGTTGGGTTTTTCCATTTAATGTCATCAATGGTTCAAGAATCAGATTTATGTTCAGTGACGATTTGGCAAGAACCTTTGATTGCGGCACTACCAGAAAATCATCGGTTAGTTAATGAAATTCAAGTTTCTTTAAAAGAACTTGCACAGGAATCGTTTATTCTTCCGTCTCGTCAATTTGCACCCGGTTTGTCCGAACAAATAGAACATTTGTGCCAACAATTTGGTTTCTCTCCTAATGTTATTCAAGAAGGGACAATGATGCTGACAATACTCGGCTTAGTCGCGGGCGGCGTGGGAATTGCTTTGCTGCCGGCCAATGCTCAAAATATTCAACGGAAGGGCGTTATTTATAAAAGTATTGCGGAATCTACGCCAACTGTTCCGATGGCAGCGGTATGGAGGGCAGACGATAATTCGCCGATTTTGCGCGAGTTTTTGGAAGTGACAAGGGCGATCGCCAAATAGGTGAGATACAGCCGATAAATTACAAATTACCAAAAGGTACCTCCGACTCCAGAAAACTGCTGTAGTATTATAAACTATCTGTATAGCATTTATCGAGGTGTTGCCATGCGTAAAGTTGTACTATTCATTGCATCTAGTCTGGACGGTTATATCGCCCGATCGAACGGCGATATTGACTGGCTGTTTACAGACCAAAATTACGGTTATAGTAAATTCTTAAATAGCATCGATACGGTTCTCATGGGTCGGAAAACATACGAACAAGTTCTAACTTTTGGCGAGTATCCGTACCAGGAAAAAAAGAGTTATGTTTTTACGAAAAATCTAGATTTTCAAGCTACTTCGGATGTCGAAATGGCAACAGATTTAGAGATTTTTGTCAATGATTTGCGCTTGCTTGAGGGCAAGAATATTTGGTTGGTGGGAGGTTCTCTGCTGATTCGCGATTTCCTGAATCAAAATTTTGTTGACGAGCTAATTCTCTCGGTGCACCCGGTTATTTTGGGCGAGGGAATCCCTTTATTTGTTAATCCCATAAATACTACAGTTTTGCAGTTAACTGGATGTCAGACATACAGTTCTGGTATGGTTCAGCTATCTTATGATGTGGCGACTTGAGGGCGCGCCCAATTGCTAAGTCGCTTGCAAAAATAGGGCCAGTTGGTTATCAAAATAAGTTGGTAATGGAAAAATTAATCACATATCGACAAATTGTGCAGCAAATGTTACTGGAGTACGGCAAGCGCAAACCTGCTCACGGAGACATTGAAGTCGAGACAATTCTTGATACAGAACGAGATCATTACCAAATCTTCTATGTTGGCTGGGACAAGCAGACTAGGGTGCATCACTGTAGCATTCACATTGATATCAAGGGCGGCAAAATTTGGCTTCAATGGAATGCCACTGAAGATGATATTGCTGAAGATTTAGTAATAGCCGGAGTTCCCAAAGAGGATATAGTTTGGGGATTTCAGCCGCCCTTTATGCGGCAGTATACGGGTTATGCAGTGGAATAGATAGCAGATGATGAAATGTGTTTGCTGCTTGTTGCTATTAATATTTTTTGTCTGGGTCGCGCTTCCTGCTGATGCCTCTATATGCCGCAATTATCAAGGAAGCGAGATTTGCATTGTCGATATCAAACGCAGTGCGAAAAACTATTGGGAATACAGGGTAATTCTTAGTGTTGATGGAGTGAAAAAGCCTCTAGAAGTCTACAATTGCCGCGATCGCACTACAGTTAAGAAAGATGGAACTGTTTTGGCGTTTGGACAAAACAACACTGGTGAAATCGTCTGCGGTTTTTTTAATCAGAAATAAGTAAATGAAGTTATTGTAGGGTGCGCTTCGGGGTGAATGTGGCTACCACAAACTCAATAATTTTTCCCGAAGCGCACCCTACGTTAGAATTTGCCGTCTACTGCTGAAACGCAGCGTTCGCAAATTAGCGGATGTTCGATCGACTCGCTGACGTGAGTCGAGTAATTCCAGCAGCGATCGCATTTTTCCCCGTCTGCTTTCACTACACCAATCGCCAACTCGGGAGACTGATAACTGTACGGCAATTCTTGCAGGATTGCATTCGATTCTACCAGTTCCACTTCCGAAGTAATGAACAAATACCGCAGTTCGTCTACACCGTTGGCGATCATTGTAGAATCGTGCGTTACAGCTATGGAAGCAGGAATTTCTGGTTTGGGTGCGATCGCAACTAATTCTGCTTTCGGGATTTCAAGTGTTTCTACAAGCGCCGTTTCTATTGGGGCTGTTGGTACGATCGCCTGTGTTTCTACAAGCACAAGCGCTGTCTCTACTGGCGGTGCGAGTACCATCGCCTGTGTTTCTGCAAGCACAAGCGTGTTTGTCCGGCCCACCACATCTGCTGTCATAAAATCAATTTTTTGAGCCAGTTGTTGACGGTTGGCGGCAAACAGCAAGTGACGGAAAGCAAACCAGATTGTAAATAAGATGCCGATGACTTCTAATAAGCCTCCCAAAAGCGGAATCTGATTCATCGTATCCAAAATCGCCAGCGTTACTCTACCCGTTATCACTACAGAGGCTAACAGCCCCAGTGTGACCAGCACTTTTTGGTATTCTGTGACAAAGTTGCCCGCGTATTCAGGCAAATTAGCCACAAATTGGACCGCTTGATCTAAGATTGGCTGCGAATCTGAAGCCGACAGTTCAGGGGCGGAATACTCTACTATCTCAGAAGATCGATCGCTCTTTTGTGCGATCGTTTCCGCCTCAACATAAACTGTGTTTTCTGTCAACACTTTGGCAACTTTTGCCGCTTGTTCTTCCTGTTTATCTTGTGCTGCTTTTGCTTTCTCCTCTGCGGCTAACTCTATGACGGAATTTTGCGATCGCACATAATCCACCAATCCTTCGCTGCTGGGATTCAAAGCTTGCAATTGCTGTCTTTTCTCAACATCGGGAACATACAATAAAACCTTAGCTTCCAAAGAAGAACCGATCGCCTTTTCAATCCGGGCTTTTTCCAAAACCTTGTTAACTTCGCCGCGCACTTGCCGCAAATACTGCCAGCGAGTAGCCAATTCTGGATTATGCCACGAAGCATCAATTTGCACCCAGCCGGCTTCAAATACTGACTTGTAAGGAGTCGGATAGGGAAGGTACTGCCAAATATCCTCAGCCATGTGACACAACACAGGTGCGATCGCCCTTGCTAAATTCTCCACAGCAATTGCAATCACCGTCTGACAACTCCGGCGGCGACGGGTATCTGTCGCGCTGATGTAAAGTCTATCTTTGGCAATATCCAAGTAAAAATTAGACAAATCCACCGTGCAGAAATTCTGCACAGTTTGGAAGAATCGGGAAAATTGGAAGCTGTCAAAAGCATCTTGAACTTCCGCAAATACTTCGCCCATTCTGTGCAGCATATAGCGGTCGAGTTCCGGCAATTCCTCGTAAGCAACGGCATCTTTTGCCGGATCGAAGTCGTGCAAATTGCCCAGCAAAAACTTAGCTGTATTGCGAATTTTGCGGTAAACATCCGATTGCTGTTTGAGAATGTTTTTGCCCAAAGGCACGTCTGCCGAGTAGTCTACGGAAGACACCCACAACCGCAAAACATCGGCTCCATATTCCTTAATTACGGCTGCTGGATCGACGACATTACCTTCAGATTTGCTCATCTTCCGGCCTTTTTCATCGAGTACAAAACCGTGAGTCAAAACTGTTTTGTAAGGAGCAACGCCGTTAGTTGCTACGCTGGTAAGCAAGCTGGATTGAAACCAGCCGCGGTGTTGGTCTGAACCTTCCAAATAGATATCAGCAGGATAGTTTAATTCCGATCGACCTTGGGCAACTGCGGCCCAGGAAGAACCCGAGTCAAACCACACATCCATCGTGTCGGTTCCCTTGCGGTAAGTGCGGCCGTTATTGCGGTAAGATTCCGGCAGCAATTCATCGATCGACAATTCCCACCAAGCATCGGAACCCTTCTCGGCAAAAAGGGCTTGCACATGGGCGATCGTTTCTTCATTTAACAGCGGTTCGTTGGTTTCTTCGTCGTAGAATACGGGAATCGGAACGCCCCAAGTCCGCTGGCGAGAAATACACCAATCCGATCGATCGCTAACCATTGCCGTGATTCTATTTTCCCCTTGGGCGGGAATCCAATTCACCTCGGCGATCGCTTTTAGCGCTTCATCTCGGAACCCTTCAACGGAGGCAAACCACTGTTCCGTCGCCCGAAAAATGGTCGGCTTTTTCGTGCGCCAATCGTAAGGATAAGAGTGAGGGTAACTTTCCTCTTTAATCAAACAATTTGCTTCGGCAAGGGCATCAATCACTGCGGCATTGCCATTTCCGAGGACATTTAAACCTGCGAACTGTCCTGCTTCTGCGGTAAAATTTCCGTTCTCATCTACGGGGGTTAAAACTGGCAAACCGCAGCGTTTTCCGACGATAAAGTCTTCTTGTCCGTGGCCGGGTGCGGTGTGCACCAATCCCGTACCAGAATCAGCGGTAATGTAGTCACCGCCGGCAACAATTGGACTTTCGCGATCGAACAGGGGGTGTTTGTAGCTGCAACCTTCTAATTCTTTGCCTTTGAAGGTAGCAAGTATTTTTAATTCAGTGTTAAAAGTTGCCGACAGCCGATCGACCGCATCGACAGCTACTAACATAAATTGTTGTGCGATGTGGGAATTTGCCGGCGGTTCCACCACCGCATAAGTCAGTTCGGGATTAACTGCGATCGCCAAGTTTGCCGGAATTGTCCAGGGAGTAGTCGTCCAAATCGCTGCCCAGAGGCTCGGCATATAGCGTTTGAGCTTCGACTGCAAAGATTTTGACAATTTTCTCACATGAAAGCCGACGTAGATGCTGCGCGACGTGTGGCCTTCGGGATATTCCAATTCCGCTTCGGCGAGGGCTGTTTTCGAGCTCGGGCTCCAGTGAACAGGTTTGAAGCCGCGGTAGATGTAGCCTTTGAGCACCATTTGACCGAAAACGCCGATTTGAGCGGCTTCGTATTCGGGTTTCAGAGTTAAATACGGGTGTTCCCAGTCGCCCCAAACGCCGTAGCGCTGGAAGGATTCGCGCTGCTGTTCCATTGTTTGCTGCGCGAAGGCGGAGGCTTTGCGGCGGAGTTCGATCGGCGTAAGATTTAGCCGCTCCTCCGATTTCATGTTCTGCAATACTTTAAGTTCGATCGGCAATCCGTGACAATCCCAACCGGGAACGTACCGGACTTTTTTGCCGCGCAGCATTTGGTAGCGGTTGATAAAGTCTTTGAGGATTTTGTTGAGGGCGTGGCCGATGTGGAGTTGTCCGTTGGCGTAGGGTGGGCCGTCGTGGAGGATGAACAAATCGCCTGGGTTATTTTCCGAAAGGCGATCGTAGATTTCTTGATCTGCCCAAAATTGTTGCAATTCTGGTTCCCGTTTGACGGCGTTGGCGCGCATATCAAACTTGGTTTTGGGCAGGTTTACCGTGTCTTTGTAAGATTTAGCTTCCATTTTTGAGAAACGTTTTATGTAGTTAGTTGTTAGTAGTTAGCGGTTATTTGAAAGATGATATCAAGTCCGGTTAAATAATCATAATTAATTTTGTAGTGACAACTTTAGTCATCTCTCGTCATTGAAGAGCTGACAACCAGATATTTTAGTATAAGCGATCGACCGCACATTCGCTCGAAGCAAATCCGTAGAGATCTCTCTCTTCTCTTCCTCTGCGCCCTCTGCGCCCTCTGCGGTTAAATCATTCATAAACCGAGGTGGCGCTACTCAGTCAGCCAACTGAACATTTCACCGACGGTGAGATTAAAGGATTCGGCAAACGGGGGAACGGGGATGCGATCGCCCGGTTCTTCAAAAACTGCTATGGTGCGATCGGCAAAATAGACAAATACCAGTTCTTCTTCCGGGTCAATCAACCAGCCCATCTGGGTTCCGTGGCCGAGACTGTGGAGAATGTTGCGGACGACTTTAGTTTGACTTTGGTCGGGGGAAAGAATTTCGATTGTGCAGTCGGGGGCGATGGCGAAAGTGTTGGCTACTTCGCCGTTTTCATCGCGGGCAATGCGTTCCCAGGTAAAGACTGCAAGATCGAGTCGATCGACCTCCAAAGGTACAGCGCAATTCTGGATAGGCGCGGGCGATGCGTTGGGGTTTGAGTATCCGGTTAATGTCAGCACCCAAATCGCTTTGAATTGTGCTGTGTTTTCCTTGGGGCATAGGTTTTTGGATAATTTGACCATCGATGAATTCGCTGGCGGGTTTGGTTTCCGACAGTTGGAGAAATTCATCGAGATTCAAAGGTTTAGCCGGGCTTTGAACCATTATTTTTATTTAATTTAAGTTTAATTTGTATTAGTTAAGCGATCGTGCATTTAATTTATCCAGAAAATGGGTCTAAAACCCCGTCCTTCGCTTGACGGCTTTAAGGGGTCTAACTCGTTTGACGGCGAGTCCGACAGGGATTGAAATCCCTGTCTCATAGCGCAAGTCCTCTGCAAGAGGACTGAGGAGGTTGATTAACGTGAAATGCGAAACTAAACATCAAGTTGAATTTAGACTTGCAGTCGGTTTTAACTGAGATCTTGCACCATTCTCAATAAGCCCTTGCATCCTGTACCAAAATGTGAAATAA
Source organism: Microcoleus sp. S13_B4 (assembly GCF_036700885.1). NCBI lineage: Bacteria > Bacillati > Cyanobacteriota > Cyanophyceae > Oscillatoriales > Microcoleaceae > Microcoleus > Microcoleus sp. S13_B4. The sequence goes on along the minus strand of NZ_JAUBPU010000045.1, from coordinate 16 downwards.
AGGGCGTATAAACAAT
>NZ_JAUBPU010000044.1:0-47301 GCF_036700885.1 Microcoleus sp. S13_B4 | reverse complement strand
TCATTCTCTCCCGGCGCGGTGGCTCTAGTTCTTCTGAAAGCCACCGTTCTCATCTTTAGTTAGTCTAAACTACAGTGCTTTAATTCTTAAGGATATATTTGGCCTTTTTGGGTACTCATAATTTATTTGTCTCCTACAAAACTGCTTTCAAATCTAAGGCTGCTTCATTCAATTTTTGAGTGCCGACTTTAGTTTGACTGATACCGCAAGCGGTTTGGGCTGCGGCTTGATTGAGGGAGTTCATAGCTTGCACTACCTGTTCGATCGCGATCGATTGCTGTTTGGCATTCAGCGAAATTTGCTGAGAACTCAAAACCACATTGTTAATGGCATGGGTCACTCCTGCAAATGCCGCTGCGGTTTCTGAGGCAATATTCACGCCCGATTCCACTGTTTTAGTCCCTTCGTCTGTCACCATTACCGTTGAGTTAATCGCCCTTTGAATATCAGCAACTAATAGATTAATTTGCACTCCTGATTTTTTACTGCGATCGGCAAGTTTGCGAATTTCTGACGCCACCACGCCAAACCCCTTGCCGTGTTCTCCCGCCCGCACTGCTTCAACAGCAGCATTGAGTGCTAACATATTAGTCTGATTCGCCAAATCGCTAACTAAAGTTGAGATATTACGAATGTGATCGGTTTGTTCGCTCAACTCTATAATTTGTCCTTGGATATCTTGAACTTTAGTTTTCAAAGTTGCCATTGCTTCTAAAGTTTGTTCTACAGCTTTTGTGCCACCTCCAGCTAAATTTAAGGCTTGCATTGCTTGAACCACGGCGGTTTCGATCTGCTGTGATGTCGCCCTGGAAGATGCTCCCAATTCGTCCATTGTAGTAGTAGTTTGATTTACTGAAGCTGCTTGCTGACTTGCCATGCGTTCCTGTTCTTCCACGGTAGCTGCAATCTCAGTGGAAGAAGAGGCGATCGAGCTAATTGCCCGATCGATAGTTTGGGCAATTCGTGATGAAATCAGCCAAGCTATAACCGCACCTAACACCAATAAAAATACGGAACCAAATACCAATACCGAACTCAATAAAAGTAAAGATTCCTTCGTTTTTTTTGTGGATTGCTTAATCAAATCTAATTCTATTTCGCGAAATTGCCGATTCACTTCCACAAATTCATCCACAAATTTTGTCATTTTTCCTGTGTTAAATATAGCCACTGCTTCCGCTGTCTTATTTTGTTGTAACAACCTAACTATTTCGCTAGAACCATCATAATACTCGTTGGATAGATAAAGCATTTTCTCTAAACGAGTTTTCTGCTCTGGATTTTTAATCATAAACTCCACACTCTTAGCCGACTGGCGAGCTAATTCTCCACCTGTTTGAAAATCATTTAAAAACTGCGGATTTTTATTAATCAAATACCCGCGCAAACCCCGTACCATTTGGTCAGCACCTGCAGACATATTATTTGTGTGACTGAGCACTTTTTCGATCCTTTCTACTTCTTGAAAATTCTTCAATACCTGTTCTGTCGTTGTATAAATTAGCACAGGGCAACCTAAATATATAGCTGCTGGTGCTACATAGGCAAGCAGCATTCTATTTCTAATATTTAATTTTATTAAGTTAGCCAACATATTTTTTCTCCTTAATTTAAGTAAGTGCATACAGGAATTAGATTCCTTAGTGAAATATCGCTTGAAAAGCGGATTTGGTATAACTAACTTCTTTAGTCATGCACGCATTTCAAGATAATTATCTCATGCTGAGTCCCGATCCTTACCAGTCCTGAGCTGTGCGTTGGATCGGGATTGCGAAGGAAATGAAGTATCAAGCCAGATGCTTCACTTGACTCATGATACATAGGCTTTGCGTAAGTCCTGTTCTTGATTTGATTCAAACCTCTTCATCAACAACAACTCCTCCTTTTGTCAGCAGTTTTTGCAAGTTCAGAATAGCCATCATTTTTTCCCCGTAAATAGCCGTCCCCCGTAGATATTCGCGGTTAGCAGAATGCAGCGCTGCCGGAACAGCAGCCATTTCCGACACATTTAAGTATATAATATCTAATATTTCGTCAACCACTATGCCAGCGACTAAATCCGCCACTTCAACAATGATCGCCTTAGAGAGATAATTTGCAGTATCCAACATATTTAAAGACATATTTAAAACACTGCGAATATCAATTAGCGTCACAATTTCTCCCCGTAAATTTATATTTCCCACTATGCGATCGGGAGTGCAAGGAACCGGAGTTACTTGGTTAATATCAGTAAATTCGCGCACTATATCCAACGGAATACCAAAGTATTCACCATTCAAAACCAACACCGCCAGGGAGATATTAATTGCCGCCTCATTTTCCCCCTCGCCTTGCAGCCTCAAATTATTAGCCCGCGATTTAAAAATTGCCTTTTCTTCCGGCGTAGCTGGCGGGCAAAAAACGTGACGATTGCTCAAACTTTTAGGATTTTTGCCTAACAATTTTGCATTTATTGACCACGGTAAATTTTCCGTGTCTGACTCACCTGCTGTTTCTTTATTACCTGCATTGCTTGGAGAAACAGGCCAGCTTTCCTCGGACTTTTTGGGAGAAGATCTAATTAGGGAATCGAGGTTCAGCAGCATGATAATATCGGCTTCGCAGCGGGCCAATCCAGCTACAAAATGATGAGAGGCTTCTGAATTCTCTCGCCCGTAAGATAGCTGCGGAGTGATAGCATCTTCTGAGATTTCCTTAACTTCGCGAACTTGATTGGCAATTATACCGACTTTCGATTCTTGCCACTCTATGACGATCGTACTATCTGTCACAGCATACTCTTGCCAAGCGTATCCAAAACGAAGATTCAGATCCATCACGGGTAGAATTTCGCCCCGAAGGTCGATCGCCCCAACAATATCTTGAGGTGCTTCTGCAATTGCTGTCAACTCCGGCAAAAAGAAAATTTCCCGAACATAACAGGCTTCTATACCGCAGAGAAAACCGTTCTGTTCAAAGATAAGATACGGTTTAGTTTCCATATTTTAGTGTACAGTTTCTTTACTGTATAATCTTAACAACTTTTTTTTAACATTCATCAGCAATTGACTAGCTGTCATTTTCCCCTGTGAATCTATGGGAGTGTTGGGCGGTAGTGCTTTCAGGATTTCACAAGATGAAGTGTACATTTTAATAGCTCTTTTTACTTGACCTTCTTTATGGTATATATTCCCTAGTTCTATATAAGCTGAAACAAAAGATGGACACATATAAATAGTCCTCTTTAATAATTTTTTTGCTGTTTCCAATTGCCCCTGTTCTTCAGCAATTTGAGCTTGTAAATAATCAGTATATACTGAGCCAGGCTCTACTTTCCTAGCTCGATTACAGTATTCTATTGCCTGAGAATAATTCCCGGCATTTGCCTGAACTTGAGCGATTAAAAAATAAGCATCAAAATTATGCCCCTGCAAGTCTATTGCCTCTTGTGCCTTGCTGATTGCCTCAGCATAATCTTTATCTTTAAATAATTTTTTAGCCTCTAAAATGAGCATTTGAGGCGTTTTATTTTGAGTATTTTCTGCTATTATTTTTTCTGTAACTGACACGACATTGTTCGGCAAGCCGTTCTCCACATAGCAAGAGGGCAGCATTTTTCCCAGCGGATTAGTTATGTTTGATACGGGCGGCATCTGGGGAAAATTGCTGTTAGTAGTAACATTAGGTGGCCTCGTTTCCCCTGTTAGCAACTCACCACTATCATCGCCCATAGTATCTGCTTTCGGGAATTCCCGAAATGCCGAGTTGGCTTCCCCTACCGTCGCAACCCTAGACTCTATTTCACAGCCTTCCTCCGGTAATGAATTCCGACGCTCATACACCACCGACTCCGGGAAAATCTTGGGTTCAAACTCGTTCATAATTTGACCGAAAACTTCAGCGTGACCAGTCATTAAATATCCTCCAGGTCTGAGGGTCTTGGAAAATTTTTTCAGTACCAGTGAAATATACTTATGTTCAAAATACACAAAAACGTTTCTACACAAAATTAAGTCTATGTTATAAATATTTTGGTAAATATTAGGAAACTCATCTGTGATTAAATTTACACAGCTAAAGTTGACACTTTGGCGCAATTCTAGATTAATTTCCCAATCATTTTGCCTCTGATGAAAATACTGCTTTTGTATCTGCGGTTCAACCAAGCGAAACGACCAATGACTGTAAACTCCCTGGGGCGCTTTTTTGATTACTTTTTCATTGATATCTGTACCTAATATTAATATTTTCCATTGCTCCCAATCGGGAATCAACTGTTTTAAAACAATAGCTAAAGAATAAGGTTCTTCACCGGTGGAGCAGCCCGCACTCCAGATTCGCAGTGTCGGCTGCATTCCCAATGTCTTGTGCAAGTTTCTTTTCTGCTCTATCAATTCAGGAAAAATTACTCTTTTTAACAGAGCAAACTGTCCTTTATCTCGCATAAAATAACTTTCAATTGTTGTTAATAGCAATACTAATTCGATCCATTCATTTTTACCTCCATTTTTTTTATCGGTTAAAATTTTATAATATTTTTCGGGTTCCGTGATTTTTATTGCTCTCATTCGACTCAGGATTTTATGAGACAAATCCGCTCGATCTTGGGATCTGATTCGCACTCCAATCTCAGTAGTAATTAAGTTAATAAATAGCTGAATTATGGAATCATTCATGTCAACTCAGGTAGATTCGTTTAATAATTTTGGCAGTGGCAACTTTTACTGAGCTGGTGCTGAGTTTGTGCTGAGCATAGTTGCTAGCCTGCGGCTCGTCCGTTCGCGAAGGCGAAGGGAGCGGAAGGATAGTGCGTAGCTGAACTATTAGGAATTGGGGAACTTGTAAGCTCGTGTATTTCAAGTATGGGGAATTGGGAATTATAAATTGGGAATTATAAATTGGGAATTTAGCCGATCGCATTAACAAGAACAGTGTTACACCACATCATATCAGAAACTTGCCAGCTACTTAAAGGAAAAAGGCAGAAGGTAGAAGCCAGGAAAAAATTATCCCTTCTGCCTTCTACCTTCTGCCTTCAAACGCACCAATCTCCAACTTTAAGCTGGATATATCCGCAGGCGGCGATTGGGTTCTTCTCCAAAACTGTGGGATTTCAGGTGATAGTGTTCCACAAGTTCGTGCTGCATTTTACGGACGTTGGGAGAACGGGGTAGGAGTTCCACCGGCTGTCCCTTGGGAATGACAATTTGCTCTACAGCCAAGCGGGTTTCTTCGAGAGCTTCGAGCTCGTCAGAAGAACCGCTGCGGGCGAATAAGGCGAGGTCTGCCACTTCCGGGGTGCCCGGGTCATCCATGTCCAACAGGCGCCGCAAAGCTCTGGCTACGTGGGGAATAGTGGCGGCCTTAATTGTGTGCACGGGAACTTGGCGAGTTTTGGCCAAGTGCCTCAATTTCGACTGGTTCCGAACGTTCGATCGCAAAGCCACAACCACGTCAGCACTCTCAATATCCTTCGTCAGCAGTACCGGCAGGTTCAGCGTCGAAATCACCTGTTCGAGCTGGTGGCGAGGTATGCCGTAAGGATAAACGTGGAGGGGCAAATCTTCGCCGTTAGGGCCGACATTATGGGAATAACGTCCGGCCTTGGGTACCGGTTCGACGGACAGGGATTCTTCGAGCAGTTGCTCAAAATACCGAGTCTCAGAAACCGGCGCGCTCTTAGCAGCTAAGTTCTCGCTGGGAGCTGGCATCGGCACCATTTTGCCAGCACTCCGCCACCCTGAGATCGGTGTGACGGGCCGGATTGCTGATACAGCAGCCGGGCCGCTGGAAGCTGCCATCCCCGGAAACCGGGCGGGGGGAGCGGCTGACTCGCGCTCGATAATTATTTCTCCAGTCTCGCTGACGCTTCTGATTTGCTGGTGCGGTTCGCGTCCCCGCAGCAAAGTGTCGATCGCATCTGCAACTCGCTCGTGGATTACCCAGCGCTCGCGTTCGAGCATTTCGATGGCAATTTCAAAAGTTGGCGGTGCTTTGCGCTCCAAAACCGTCTTTTGAGAACCGCGCCGTCTTGCTTCGTCATCTCCCAGCGTCACCGCTTGGATGCCCCCAATTAAATCTGCCAGAGTCGGGTTTTTCATCAAGTTTTCGATCCGGTTCCCGTGGGCGGTACCGACCAACTGCACGCCCCTTTCGGCGATCGTCCGAGCCGCCAAAGCTTCGAGTTCCGTGCCGATTTCGTCAATCACGATCACTTCGGGCATATGGTTTTCCACTGCTTCGATCATGACTTGGTGCTGGAGTTCGGGACGGGAAACTTGCATTCTGCGAGCTCTGCCGATCGCTGGGTGTGGAATATCTCCATCTCCGGCAATTTCGTTGGAGGTGTCGATGATTACCACACGTTTTTCCAAGTCATCAGCGAGAACGCGCGCGATTTCGCGCAGGGCCGTGGTTTTGCCAACACCGGGGCGGCCGAGCATCAAAATTGACTGACCGGTTTCCACTAAATCGCGGATAATGCCGATCGTCCCGAACACAGCGCGACCAACCCTCAAAGTCAAGCCGATAATCTCGCCGCTGCGGTTGCGTAGGGCGCTAATTCGGTGCAGGGTTTGCTCGATACCGGCTCGATTGTCGCCGCCGAAGTGGCCGACTCGCTCGATGCAATAGTTGAGGTCTGCCTTGGAAACCGGTGTTTGGGAAAGAGGTTCGGCCAAGGATGGAAAACGAGCTTCAGGTCGGCGGCCCAAATCCATGACAATCTCAATGAGATTGTTGCGCTGCGGGTGCTGCTCTAAGGGCTGCCGGATCTCATCTGGCACGATGTCTAATAATCTGTTGAGGTCGTCTGTAATCTGCATTCGCCTCGATGTGTTCGGTGACGTTTTCAACTTTTTAGTCAGTTGTCAGTTGTCAGTTGTCAGTTGTCAGTTGTTTTTTACTTCTAACTAATGACTAATGACTAATAACTTCTGACTAAAATTCTTTGAGCTGGGAAACTAGAGAACAAGCTAAACTCACGGCCTCCGAGAGAAGTTCTGGGACGGCTTCGAGCTGAGGTAGCCGAGATGTTTGAACTCCGGCTCCTGGGCGCGCGGCTGCCACCGGAACGGCATAGGCTCGATCGGTCTGGATTGTTTCTAACTGTTCTAAAATTGGTGATAGCAAAACCCTGGCATAGCTGCCGTAAGCTACACCTGCAATATATGGGACAGGGGGATCTGACAAATTTTTCCCGGCATCCTTCATCAGTCCCTCGGCTCTCAACTTGCTGACAGTGTGAGCATTAGTGCCGCCTGCAAGTTGCACGTATCCCGGCAACTGGGCAGCCAAAACTTTTTGACCGAGTTTGACCGCGGCTCTAGTAGTTCCTGTTCCGATATCTCCGCTCATTGGCCTACCGTCTGTTTGCCAAATTAGGGGACAAGGAAGGGGGGAAATTATTTTATAGAGTGTCCGCAAATAATCAATCAAACCGTCTCCATCGGGGCAACTAATTGCTATTACCTTGAGTTGAGCGACCCAGGGAGCAATGCTCGACCAAAGTCGCGCAAAATCTGCCTCTCTGCCTACTTGCGTGTGGATTTCTAGGGCGTCGGCACCGGATTGCAAGATTAAAGGTGCGATCGCGGCGGGAGCAGACACGTAAGAACGAGTATAAATCAGTTGGCTCGGACAAATCGGCAGACAGCGACCGCAGCCATAGCACTGCTGGTCTATCACCCCGGAAAAACCACTGCCAGCACTCTGAAAAACTATTGCTTCGGCTGGACATATTTTTTCGCACGGCCGCCAGCAGTCCACCGGACAATCGGCTGGGTTGAATTCGGCTTTGCGAAAATGCGGGTCTTCTCCATCGTTTAAACTCACCATCAGCAACGGCAACCCTTTGCCGCCAAACCTGCGGTTTTGAGTTCTTGCCTGTAATTCGCTGGCCACTTGTAGGGCTTCTTTCGCTGCGGCGACGGCGGCGGGATCTGCCGCGACATCGATACAGTCAGCGCCTGCTAGGGTGTAAGCCAAGGTGAGATTCCGTACAGCCGGTAGGTGTTGAAAGCTCGCCCCACAGATCAGCTTGAACCAATGGCCATCTTTTAATGAGTTTAGGGGATGATAATGTTCTGTCACCCTTATATGCTAATCCTTTGAGCTGAAAATTACGATCTGAAAATTTTTACTTAATTTTAAAATTTAGGCTGATACAAGCTGGAAACGCTACTGATAGCAGTAGCTCTGGTGCTGTTGGCCCTATATGTAGAGTTCTGAGGTAAGTATTTTTGAGAAATCTAATTTTTTTGATAGTGCCTAACGATGAGGCGATTTTCAACTTTGGCGATCGCTTTGACTTACAGACAGACTCTCTACCATATCATATTCGGCTGGATTTGGCAAGCCAAAAGTAGACTAGAATTTTTTTTTAAAGTTGCCGTGCAGTGGCAGTTGCCATAAAGTTCGATCGAGCATTGAAGCCAATCGACCACCCGCAGATGAACATTCTTCTGTCTGACTTGAAGCTAAATTCATCTGCGTTAATCTACGATGCAACGAGCTCTACTACTTGCTCAGCCGTTTGTAAACCGTAGCCAAAGCATGGCTATCCCCCACATTTCCCGGAAACAAAACCACTGGTAAATTGGGAAACTGAGGATGGTCTGCCTCGGTTTTCACCACCGAACAACCTGCGATAATTTGACCGATTTGCCTGACACTTTTCAGCGACAAACCTGTACTCAAAACATCATTAGAAGTAATGCCGCCCTTGCTAATCAAAAACCCGATATCCGCAGGCATTCCCCGCACGATATCCATCAATAAAGCAGAAACCGCCTCTCCAAATTTTAACCGGATTTCCGCATTTTTAAATTGTAGCTCCTGGCGGCTGGTATAAATTACAGGTGTTTTGCCATCGGCATGAGCAGTGCGGACTTTTTCGAGAATTTCATCCAGCATTTGGGTGCGATACTCTGGTGAATCTTCTAGCAAGTGAGAGACATCTATTTCAATGCTAACTATATTGGGCTCTTTTAACAAGCGTTCTAATTGATCTGTAGTTTTCTTAACGTGGGAACCAACTATTACTGCACCCGGTTTGCCGCCCCTCACGTATTTTGCCATATTGTCGGCTGCGATGGGCTGGTGGCCGAGGTCAGCTAAGGAGGTTAAAATACTCGCCCCGCTGCGGAATAAAAACTTTTTGCCTTGACTGACTGCATCGAGAATGTGTTTGGCAAATGTGTCTAAATCGGCTTGGCTTTCGCCGTCAACAACTGCACATTGGTTGTCTGTCATGTCCATCAGTCGATCTAAACTTCCATAGCGGATGTCTGCGAGTAAAATGCGATCTACTGCATCACCTTTGATGCGACCTTTTGTTTTTTCTTCTACATAATCTGGCAGGTAACTGTGACTGTAGCCGAAGACTGAATCTTTGGCAAATTCGGTTTGGTGTACTGGTATTTCGACGCTGTTAACTATTAGGTAGTGTACGCTGTGACGGGTAATTCTTCCTCCTTCAAAAAAGGCGGGAATTAGAAAATGAGCGTCGAAGGGGCCGAGTTCTTCGGCGATCGCGTCGGTTTCGATGGGATAGTGACCGCGCAGGGTAGAATCGGAACGGCTAACTATTATGAAGTCTTCGATTTTTTCGCTGGCGATCGCCTTTTTGAGATTTTGGCACACTTCGCGGGTGACACTGGCTGCTTTTTCCGGAGTTAGCGATCGAGTATTTGTCAGGATGAAGAAAATCGGGCACTTGTCGCGCAGCCCCAAACGCAGGGTGTCTTCGTCCCAACGTGTCAGCAGCAAGCAACTGTGCACGGTTTGAGAACCTGTCGGATCGTCGTCGAGAACTATAATCTTGGGTTTGGCAGAAGACATACTGACCTGGTTGTTAACGTCACCTTTCCAAGATATCCTTACCTGTTACGTAACAGGAAAAAATTTACAATAGTTATGATATTTTTTTCACAATTCTCATAACTTATAATTTGGAGAATGTGTTTGACTTCTAGCGGTTCAGTAAGCTGCATATTGCTACTGGCTAAGAGGCGCACGCAGCCGTGCACACTACTAAGTTTTGCCATTTTTAAAATTAGTGGCGTTTCGATCTTGCAACTTTTTCATTTCTGCTTGAACTTCCACGGCTACCTGCAAAGCTTCGTTGAGCAATCGTCCCGGCTGGCTCGATCTATCGCTAATTTGCAGGGCATTCAAATTTCTTAAGTTATTGGCAAACAATTCTGAGTTAGTAGCGACAAATTTTTTGTTTTCCCTAAGAATTCTTTCGGTTTTCAAAGCTCTAACTAAATCGTCTCTGATTAGCTGCAAAGCTTGAATTACTTTTGCGCGATCGCCGATTTTGACTTCCGCATTGCCAGCATCTTCTATCCGATCGTTAATTGCGATCGCTTCGATTATACCATTATAGCGATCGACATCATCAAAAAGATTAATTAAATGTTGGTTTTGCCGGCTGCACTGAATTTTCCACGCATCCTCAAAGATTAAACCGACGATCGCAGCCAAGTGAAGGGCGAACCACAACAAATAAGCTCTAGGAAATATGGCAACCAGCAGCCAACAACTGATTAGAACCAAAACAATTAAACCGACAGTTTTCAAAGCTTCGCGGGCAAACTTAGTCGCTGTCGGCGGCCGGTATACGCGATCGGGCCCCGCGCCGGTGAGGTGCTTGAGCTCACCGAGAGTAATTTCTAATCCCTGAATGTCAGCTCGCATAAATCTTTACAAATATTTGTTAATTATAAAGTTTTGTAGTAGAACAAGGGGCTCGTCTACAATAAACCTAACACTTTTTTCACCCAAAACTGCACTATGTCCGCACGTCCTATATACCTCGACAACCACGCCACAACCCCCGTAGACAAACGGGTACTTGATGCGATGCTGCCGTATTTCACCGAACAATTCGGCAACGCAGCCAGTATCAACCACGTCTACGGCTGGGAAGCAGAAGCAGCGGTAAAACAGTCACGACAAATCATAGCAGAAGCGATCAACGCCTCCCCAGAAGAAATTGTTTTTACCAGCGGCGCAAGCGAAGCAAATAACTTAGCGATCAAAGGCATCGCCGAAGCTTATTTCAGTAAAGGAAAGCACATTATCACAGTAAAAACCGAACACAATGCAATTCTCGACCCCTGTACCTATTTGCAAAAATTAGGGTTTGACATCACGGTTTTACCGGTGAAAAGCGATGGGCTGATTGATATAGGCGATTTGATCAAAGCGATTCGCGCGGAGACAATTTTAGTTTCAGTGATGACGGCTAACAACGAAATTGGCGTCATCCAGCCGATCGCAGAAATTGCAGCAATTTGCCGCGGAAATGACATTCTTTTCCACACAGATGCGGCACAGGCGATCGGGAAAATTCCCCTCGATGTAGAGGAGATGAATATCGATCTAATGTCCTTGACAGCCCACAAAATCTACGGGCCAAAAGGCATCGGTGCTCTGTACGTGCGCCGCAACAAACCAAGAGTGCAGCTAGCGCCGCAAATGCACGGAGGAGGCCACGAAAGGGGAATGCGATCGGGAACTCTCTACCCACCCCAAATAGTTGGGTTTGCCAAAGCAGTAGAATTGGCAATTGCAGAAATGCAGTCGGAAACAGAACGAGTTGTTAATTTGCGGCAGCGTTTGTGGGAAAATTTGAGTGAATTGGGCGATGTTTATCTCAACGGTCACGCTACTAAGAGATTGCCGGGGAATCTCAATATTAGTGTAGGCGGGGTTGACGGGCAAGCGTTGATGTTGGGTTTGCAACCGGCGGCGGCAGTTTCTTCGGGATCTGCTTGCACTTCCGCAAAAATATCTCCATCTCATGTTTTAGCAGCGATCGGGCGATCGGACAAATTAGCTTATGCTTCAATTCGGTTCGGCATTGGCCGGTTTAATACCGCAGCAGAAATAGATGCAGTCTCCCAACACGCGATCGCAACTATTCAATCTCTCCGACAAGCACAAAAAGTAATGAGTTAGGAGTTAAGAGTTAGATCCCGTCTGGCTTAAATACTCCCTTTATTTCTTAGTGTCTCTGGGCTAGGACTTCGTGTGTGTAGGCGCGGTTTCAACGGCCGACTTCCTTTAGACCTCTTGCATAAATTTTTGATGGATAGAACAACCGCAGATGGAAGGCAGATAAACACAGATAAACGCCGATAATTTCAAGAAGAGTGAATGAATGCAAGAGGTCTTTTGTTTGTGTAGGGGCGGTTTCAACCGCCGATTTCCTTTGACTCTTATTTAGAACCAAACACCTCGCGCACCCGATAAATCGGTTTTCCCTGCGACTCGTGATAAGTCCGCATCATCACTTCCGCCAGCAAACCAAAACAAAATAATTGCACTCCCGTTAACAGCAAAACCACAGCCAAAATCAGCAAAGGACGATTGCCAATACTTTGACCAAAAGCCAATTTTAGGAAAGTCAAATAAATCCCTAAAACCGTTCCCAACGTCATAGAACTTAGTCCCAAAAGTCCAAAAACGTGCATCGGTCGAGTCAGAAACTTTTTCATAAAAGAAATAGTTAACAAATCCATCAACACCCGAAAAGTCCGCCAAATCCCGTACTTACTTTGACCGAAACGGCGGGCGTGGTGTCGCACCGGAAGTTCTGCAATTCTCGCCCCTTCAATAAACGCCAACGCCGGCAAAAAGCGGTGCAATTCCCCGTAGAGATTCAAGTCTGCGACTAACTCGGATTTATAAGCTTTCAAAGAACAGCCGTAGTCGTGTAAAGTTACGCCTGTAACGCGACCAATTAACCAGTTCGCAATTTTAGAAGGAATCAAGCGGCTAATAGTATTGTCTTGCCTATTTTTCCGCCAGCCACTCACTAAATCGTAGCCTTCATCTAACTTTGCCAACAACAGCGGAATATCAGCAGGGTCATTTTGCAAATCGCCGTCAAGGGTAACAACAGCACGGCCGATCGCGCGATCGAAACCTGCCGACATGGCAGCAGTTTGCCCGTAATTGCGGCGCAAAATTACAGCACAAAGGTCATCGCGAGTGCTGGCTAACTGCTGGAGAAGTTCACCAGAACCGTCCTTAGAACCGTCATCTACACAAATAATTTGATAGCTGAGTCCAGATGGTTGGATAGAAGAGGCGATCGCCTCAATCAAATGAGGCAAACTTTCCACCTCATTATACACCGGCACCACCACTGAAACGTCGAGAACAACCTCAGCCTCAGCTTGCTGTCTAGCCAATTTTTCCAAAAATAATGCAGCGTCCATTTTTTTATTCGATAATATCAACAGTCAACCGTCAACAGTCAACCGTCAACAACTAACTAGGTTGATAACTGGCCACAACTTTACCATATCCCCGCAATTGCTGGTAATAAGCTTGACTGACTCGATCGCCATCCTCCGACAAAACATCGATACCGATACCGTTGCGACCTTGTGCTTGTCCCGAACTGTGAATGTAGCAATTATCTCCGAGATACAATCCTACATGAGTTGCTTTTTCCGGCGTACCAAAAAATACTAAATCCCCTGGTTCTAAAGCACTAATACTAACAAATTTAGTAAAAGATTCCTGCTGATAAGCATCCCTCGGCAACCAGATGCCCGCAGCCACAAAAGCAGCTTGCATCAAGCCAGAACAATCATAATTTGGCCCGACTGTACCCCCCCAAAGATAATAATTGGATTGGTTCATAGCCTCACGAGCAAAAGTAATTGCAATTGGCAATTTTTCCCGAATTTCCGCCTCAGAAAGCATCCGAGGATGATACACTGTTTCTGCCACATCGAGCAACTCAACATCTCGAAAATCCAGCCATCCCGGATAATCATCTTCGCACAGCCGCACCATCACAGCGGTTGTATCCAAGTTTACATCCCTCTGGTTGAGGGGGAGTTCGACGGCACGTAAATGCCGCCCTAGGGCTGCTTGAGTGGCCAATCGATCGCACTTTGGGGAATCGTAAATATTTATGTGCGATCGGGCTCGGTACTCCACAACATCAGATAATTGATAATTGGCCATTGCTAATTGCTCATTGTTTGCTGTTAATTGTTCGCATTTAACGATAGATTGCCATTAGCTGCTAGCCGTTAACCGTTAACCGTCAGCCATTAACCATGACATTTTTTCACAAAGACGAACAATTAGAAACCCTCGGCAGTAGCATTATAGACTCCGCATTGTCAAAATTTACAGGATTAAGTGGCGATCGTATAGCCATTACCTGGATAGTCTACGATCCGCCGGTGCGAGTCAATACAGGCGGTGCCCTGAGTGCAGAAGAATTTTGGAAATATCAACCCCGAGGTTTTAGCAACCGAGCTTCCGAACGAATTTATCCAGCCAGCATCGTCAAATTATTCTACCTCGTTGCCATCTGGGAATGGGCGCAAAAAGGCATGATTCAAACATCGCCAGAATTAGAACGCGCCGTCCGAGATATGATAGTGGATTCCAGCAACGACGCCACCAGTTTAGTAGTAGACGCGCTCACCGGCACCACCAGCGGCCCAGAATTATCACCAGGCCCCTTTGAAACTTGGAAACAGCAGCGAAACCTCATCAACCGTTACTTTCAATCATTAGATTGGCCGGAATTACAAAATATTAACGCCAATCAAAAAACCTGGTGTGACGGCCCCTACGGTCGCGAGCGAGCATTTCTGGGAGAATTAATGGAAAATAGAAATATGCTGACGACAAATGCAGCGGCGCGTTTGCTGCACAGTATAATCGGCGGCGTAGCTGTTTCGGCCCAAGCATCGCAAGAAATGATGGGTTTAATGAAACGCAGTTTAGACCCAGCAGAATTAGAGGCAGATCCTGAAAATCAAGTTACAGGTTTTGTAGGTGGCGGATTGCCCGAATCAGCAAAATTGTGGTCAAAAGCGGGACTGACAAGTCAAGTTCGTCACGATGCTGCTTATATTGAAATATCGGGCTTGCGGCCGTATTTGTTAGTTGTATTTACCGAGGGGAAAGACAATAGCAAGAATGAAGAGATTTTGCCATTTATATCGCGGCAAGTTGTCGAAGCGATGAAAGCACTTAATTAGATTAAGTAGTTGATTATTGCGACTATCTTGATTCAAATACAGTATTGAGACTCGTAGGGAAACGGCAATCCCGTGTCCCTACATAAATCTCGAATAGAACGGAGAGGGAGGGATTTGAACCCTCGAAGGATGTTAACACCCTTAACAGATTAGCAATCTGCCGCTTTCGACCACTCAGCCACCTCTCCAAGATGACAGTAACTAACTATAGCACACACATCTTCTTCTTGCCAACCCCTAATTTAAAAATTCCTCAATCCCTTACTCTGTATACTTTTCGCCCCCTCAACCGCCAGCCTCTGCCCCAAAGCCCCTAGCCTTCAAGTGCTTTTCCCAACTAAAATTGGAACTCAAAAAGAACCTCTTAGTATACAAATATCCCAATCGGTACAGGTGAGCCTTGCGATCGGCATCGAGATTAAAGTCCGTCGTTGTCACCCCAGCTTGAGTCACATCAATATTAATCACCCTGCCTTTATCCATTTCCCGCTGGTGATAGCGGTCTCTTGCTTTCATCATCGTTCTGAACATCGCCGCCAGCATCGACAGCGGAGTATCAATCTTAACTTTACTCTCAATTCCACTATCAACTAATCGAAACCCAAAGGTAAACCAGCGGGGCACAGCGGGAGTCGAACCGACGGATGGTTTGTCATAAATCCACAGGGGGAAATTACTCAGAATTCCGCCATCTACAATTAAGTCATCGCCCAGTTTTCCCGGTTCAAAAAATAGGGGAATACTCATCGACAACCGAACGGCTTCAGCCACGCTAAAATCTTCTGGATGTGTGAGCTGCAACTGCTGGTATAAAGCATCGGAATCCGCCGATTCCTGCCGCTGTAAGTCGTCGGGAAGCACCAACATTTCACCGCGAGTGAGGTTAGATATTACTACTTTTAATTCCCGGTCTTTTACGATTTGTTTGACATCGGCAAAAGTGTGCAAGTTACCTCGACCGAGCATGGCTTCCAGCCACTGCCGGAACGGCTGCGCGGAATATTCTCCCATCTGACGGCTAACTGTTAGGAAAAGCAGCGTCCAAGCAGGAGATTGCAAGTCGTCGGCGGGGTCGCCGTTTAAAATTAAAGGGCTGTTTTTTTTAGTTAAAAATATGCTGTAATCGAGCTGTCCTAAAATTTCCTCTAAATCATCAATTGACAAGTCGGTTGCCAATACTGCGGCAGTAATTGCACCGGCAGAAGTACCTGCCAATTTTCGCCAGCGGATGCCCAAATCGCTACAGCACCTGAGTGCTCCTAAAAACGCAACGCCGCGCACGCCACCGCCTTCAAAAACCCCGTCGGCATAGATTTGACCGTTTTCGTCGGGAGGCGGAAATTTGCTGAGAATAGTTTCTTTCTCCGTTGCGGTCATTCTGACACCGGGTTCTTGCAAAATTTGCTGCGGATACCACTTGCTCATGGGAAATACCTCGGATCGATTTGGGATTTTAGATTTTAGAGAGATATCTATTGTTCTGGATTTTTGTCGGCATCCATGGCCTCTTTGACGTATTGTTGAACTTGCGATCGCACTTGTTCGTAAGCCACCGACGCGCACCAAGGTCGGAGAGATAAAATAGTTGTATCGGGAGTAATCTCGGCTACCAAACAAGTCGGGGGCGGATTCTCCAGCACCAGCGGGTGAGAGTGGGCAATTTCTAATAACTCAGCTACAGTTGGACGAATTGGCCGATCGCCAATATCAATCCTCAAGTCAACTCGCCTCGTTCCCATTGCCGTTGTATTTTTCAATGTACCGTTAAACAACTGATTGTTCGGGACAATAATTTTTATGCGATCGTCTGTCACCACGGTTGTTGAAAAAATCCCGATGCTATCCACTACTCCCTTAACATCGCCAGCTTCAATCCCATCCCCGACTTCAAAGGGCCGCAAACTAATCAACATTACCCCAGCAGCAAAGTGCGACAAAGTATTTTGCCACGCCAAACCAATGGCTAAACCCGCTGCACCCACCACCGCAACCACGCTGGTAGTTTGAATTCCCAACTGATTCAAAGTGGCGACTACTCCGACTACCAAAATCGTAATTTCAGCAGCTTGAACTAAGAATTTCCTCAGCGTGGCTTCGGTGCGACTCAGAGCTCGGCGAGTCACGCGGCCAGCAAAGCCGATCGCAAATCGCGTAATTAACAAAATGCCGATCGCCCACAGCAGTTGAGGTATAATTTTAAACCCCAATTCTACGAATTTTTTCGAGAATTCTTGGGCTAGTTCCAAGGCTTGTGTTCTTTCTGCATTTAGTTGAGAATAGAAGGTTTGGGCTATTGGTAAAAACGTCTGAATAACTGTCATATCAATGGGGAATTGGGACTTGGAAAGTGAGAATTGCAGTCTCAGTATTATCGCTTATTACGAGAGTCCGACAGGGGTTTAAACCCCTGTCTCATAGCGAAAGTCCTTTTTTAGAGGACTAAATTCGATAATTTTATCCTTCAAACTCTTGAGTCGGTTTAAACCGACTTTAGCTATGAGCCAGGGGTTTAAACCCCTGCCGGACTAATGTTAATAGTTTACTGCTACGCGGGGCAATCGGTGTTTAAAACCGCAGAGAATTTCCCACGAAATAGTCCCTAAAGTCGCGGCCCAATCGTCAGCACTAATTTGATATTCCCCATCTTTGCCCAACAGCGTCACCACTTCGCCGACTTCTAAATTGGGAATATCCGTTACATCCAGCATTAATTGATCCATCGTTATCGCGCCCACTTGCCGCACCAATTTACCCCTGATTAAAACCTGCATTTTATTAGAAAGATTGCGCGGAATGCCATCTGCATAGCCGATACCAATTACGGCAATCTGTGTCTGCCGCTGAGCTATAAATTGATGGCCGTAACTGACGCCGGTTCCGGCTTCAATTGTTTTCACCTGCGTTACCCTAGCTTTTACCTGCATTGCGGGCTTCAAATTGGATCTCGACTGCAAGTGAGGTGCTGGATAAAGACCGTAGGTAGCTAAACCGACTCGCACTAAATCGTAGTGCAAATCCGGGTCAGCGAGGGCGGCAGCAGAGTTGGCCAAATGGAGGCGAGGGGGGGTAATTCCTGCTATTTTAATTTGCTCGATCGCCTGTTTAAACCGCTGGTGCTGCTCTCTCATAACTGCGGGGTCGGGACTATCTGCTGTCGCCAAGTGAGAGTAAATACTGGCTAATTTTAAATTGGGCAACCGCTTGACTAATTGCACAAATTCTGTAGCTTCCTGCCAGGGCGTACCCAAGCGAGACATTCCCGTATCTAACTTAGCGTGAACAGGCAAAGATTGGTTAAGACCAGCGAGAACTTCCGAAAAAATTAGGGCTTGTTTGGCAGTACAAATGGTCGGCTGCAAGTGCCAATGGGCGATCGCCTTTACCTGTTGGGCTGTATGGGTTGCCCCCAACAGCAAAATCGGCGCTTCTATCCCAGCTTCTCGCAATTCTATTCCTTCGGGAATTGTCGCCACTCCCAGCCAACTAGCACCTGCTTGCAATGCTATTTGACTGACTGCAACAGCACCGTGCCCGTAAGCATCTGCTTTCACAACTGCCATCAGTTCTGTGTGGGGAGATAAGAGCTTTTTAAGCTGTTTTACATTGTGAGTTAAAGCTGCTAAATCCATTTCTACCCAAGCCCGCTGGCACAGTCCCCCGTCACCGTCCCCCAGCACCGTCTGGCGGGATTCTTTTGTCGTTGCTTCTGCGGTTGTTTTTTCCCCACTCCTCATTGTCGATCGCTCCTACTTGCTTACACCATTAAAAACTGCTCGGAGATTTTACCCTAAGTTTGATTATAATAATATTCTCTCTTTAATCAATGTTAATTGGTGTATCATAGCACCAAAAATACCCGGTGAAAACTATGGACGGACTGGCCTACATACATTTAGCTGAAACTTGGGAAACGGCTGCAGGTCAAACTCGATCGACCCACTCAAAAATTCACCTGAATTTAGCCTCTACTCCTTTACTTTTCTTTACGATCGCTCTCACAATTTTCAATTTAGTCAATCCCTCACTCGCCATCAAAAAAGGTGATTCAGGCTCGGAAGTAGCCGAACTCCAGAAAACTCTACAAAACGCAGGCTATTTTCGCGGTAGGGCTACAGGATTTTACGGTTCTCTCACCCAGGCTGCTGTGAAAAAGTTTCAAGCAGAGAACAACCTGAAAGTTGACGGAATTGTTGGTCCTAAAACCTTGTCAGCACTGAAAGGTAAGCCGGAGGAGGCGAGTAGTGAACCTGCGGAAAAAATCGCGCCAAATGTCGATCAATCTTCGCCATCTCCTACCGCCACAGAAAGCAAAAATGAACTAGAAAATCCAACTAAAACTCAGACCCAAGAACCTATATTTCAAGAACCCTCTCTGCCACCCTTTAAAACTGAAAAACCCGAGAAAAAAGAAAGTGAATTACCACCTAAAAGGCTAGTAAATCCTCCCGACAATACTCAAGGAAAAATGACCTTGAAAAAAATAATTTACGGCAACATCTCGCCAAAATCAATAGTTTACTCGGGCTCTGGTTTGTTTTTTGCTCAAAACATGATGTACCGCCACACAATCACAGTTTACGACAGGAACTTTAAATTAGTCAAGACTATTCCGGATACAGTAAACTTGTCGAAGTTCGGCTTTTCTAAATTCCAAGGTAATTATCAAGGCTCTCCCGTAGAAGCTGCTTTTTCAACAGATGGCAAATATGCCTATGTATCCAACTATCAAATGTACGGTTCGGGGTTTAGGAATCCGGGGAGCGACAGGTGTTCTCCAGCGGCAAAACACGACCAAAGTTTTCTGTACCGCATCAATACCCAAAGTTTGAAAATAGAAAAGGTAATTCCTGTAGGTGCAGTTCCGAAATTCAATGCTGTTTCGCCTGACAATCGCTTCGCGCTAGCTAGCAATTGGTGCAGTTGGGATTTGAGCGTAGTTGATATCAATAAAAATCTCGAAATCGAGCGCGTGAAACTCGGTGCATATCCTCGGGGTATTGTTATCACTCCTGACTCAAAAAATGCCTATGTTGCCATCATGGGTTCTTCCGATATTGCGAAAGTGAATCTCATAGACTTTTCGGTAGAATGGCTGAGAAATATTGGCAATGCGCCGCGTCATTTGACGATCGATCCCAATGGAAAGTATCTGTATGCCACTTTAAATGGTGAAGGAAATGTGGCAAAAATTGACCTAAAAACGGGTAAATTAGTGGACAAAGTGGCTACTGGAAAAGCCCCTCGCAGTATGACTATTTCTGATGAAGGCAAACTGCTTTATGTGGTGAACTATTTCTCGAATACTGTTAGCAAAGTTAGGACGAGCGATATGAAAGTGCTGCAAAAAGTTAATGTTAATTCAAGCCCTATCGGGATTACTTACGATCCCGACACTAATCAGGTTTGGGTAGCTTGCTATTCGGGCAGTATTATGGTGTTTCAAGATTAATTTAGTTGTTTGGTAATGAGGGCTTCAGTCCTGACTACAAACAAGGGGGATTAAATGTTATTGTGGGGCGGGCTAGGAGCAACGCCCCTAAAATACTATTTGGACAACTTTAAAGGCTTCACCAGATACTCAGAAGACTTAGCAGGTACTTTGCCTTTTTTTGCCATAGCTTGGTAAATCATGGCTGCTACTTCAGCGCGAGTTGCTGTTCTATTAGGCTGCAAAAGTGTGCGCTTCGGGTGGTTGACAACAATGCCAGCTTCCGTGGCTGCTGCTACTTTGTTAACTGCCCATTTCGGCACTTTTGCCCTGTCTGTATAAACTTGTAAAGTTTTGGTCGCTTTTGTTGATGGTTTCAGGTTTAAACCGCTCGCTAAAGCGGCAATGACTTCGACACGCGGAATCTGTTTGTCGGGGCGGAACTCATTGTTTGGGTATCCTTTAAGATATCCGGTTTCGACGGTGTGGTCGATCGCAGGAGCGGCAGGGCTCTTGTCTTTTACGTCTTTAAAATCAATCGGTTTTCGGATCGGCTTTTTATCGTCGGACATTCGCTGAATTAAGCGGGCTAGTTCGGCTCGCGTCATCGGTTCGTCGGGGCGAAATTTGTTGTCGGTAGAATCAGCAAAAATTTTCCCATCGACTAAAGCGACAATGAACGGACGCGCCCAATATTTGTCTGGAACATCGGAGAATCTAACGGGCCCAACTTTGGGTTTATCGGCCTTGGGTTTATCGCCTTTCGGTTTGGTAATTGCTGGAGCGGGAGTCGATCGCGCAATTGGCTTGGGAGGAACAACGATCACCCCCACGGGAGGATTTTGCGGTAAAATCGGCCCTAAAGGTGCAACAGGTGCGACTTCCCGTTGTGAAGGAATGAGCGTTGTAGCGGGCGATCGCAAATCCGAATTCGGCGCCGCAGGCGTTAATATTCCCGGGCTGGCGGGCGTAACACCAGGTTGAGAAAAAACGGCTGGAAATTGCCAATTTCTTGCATTCAATCGATCGGGATTTTTACCCGTTACCCAAAATAAAATTGCTCCCATCGTGCCGAAGGCAACCAAGATCGCAATCAATTCATCCAATCCTAGAGGGTTTTTTTCCCCTGACGGGGGTTGTGAAGAAGACATATTGTCACCTACATATCAATGTAGAAATTAAATCACATATTTTTTGGGTCTGGGGGAAACACAGAAGGCTAAATCAATTATTCCCAAGTTTTCACTCTCTATACCTGCGCCGGCGTGGCATCCGGAGGATAGATAAAATCAACTTTTACGGATCTCCGTTGCTGATTTTCGCAATTTTCTACTCAGCGCCTTCTACTCCCGAAAGAGCGACTTCGACTCGGTTGACGAGAATTCCTACCACTACCAAAACTCGGCTGTCGCTTGTATTGATTTTGAGGCTGCTGCGGCGATCGCCTCAAAGTGCTGCCACCGTAACCCGAACCGGTCGATCGATTACCATTTGGACGTGCGGAGGGTGTTACTGGCTGGTTAGATGTGGGCGAGCGCAAGCGGCCGGTCGTCCTTAAAACTTGACGGTTTCTCACCTCATGAGGCGGAGTTCGGTAGCGAGTTTGATATTGGTTAACAGCTTGGCTATAAGTATTGCCATAGCCGCCATATCCTGTCATAATTCCCGGCTGATAGACTGGCGGCATATAATATTGCGGTCTAAATAACAAACTGCCGATCGCCTGACCAGCTATAGCCCCAGCAAACGGCGCCCAGAAGCCTGACTGCTGCCGAACCACCACTGTTTGTGGCTGGCCTGTTTGAGGATTAGGAACAGTTTCGGTAACGTTGTGAACGTACTCAATTTTAAAATCTTCTGTCAAATGCAAAACCGCTTGATTGTTATCCAAATTTAGATAACTTTTCTTGCCTGCCGATATTTCTTCCTCTGTTAAGCGAGCCATTTGCAAATCCCTAGTGCGGTAAACTGGGGGACTGCCGGCGGGAGTATTCAGCAACATTAAACTGTATTCGCCATCCGCATCGTCGTAGGTAGCTTGCTGTACTGAATATTGACCTTGACTTAAGTTATTATTTGGTGCAGGGCGCACTGTGTTAATATTTGGATTGCCCGCAGGATTTGTATAAGTTTGTGTCCGAGGTGAACCGCAGCCGGTTGCCGTCCACAAAAAAGTTAAAGCCATTAAATAAATTGTCAGTTTTCGCAGCATCATAAATAGTAATTTATAATTTGTAAGTGGGCATGGGTTGTTTGATAATTGCTCCTTCTTCCTCCTTACCGACATCGGTTAGAGCCGTAACATCAGTTACATCCGTTACTGAATGCGTTGCAGAACTTGTTCCTTCCTTAAAGCGGAATAAGTTCGGGGAAATTGACTAACACTTGGTCGTTGGTAAGTTCGTCTCCCAACTGTGCAGGAGAAAAATGAACTTGCACAGCTCGGAGCCTTTCTTGGTAATGTAAATTAATCAGTGCTTTTAAACCGACTTTCAGCGGGCTGATGTCAGCGAGGTCAGTTTCTAGGGCAGGAACTTCGCCTTCATAAGCAACTGTCAGCATCACCACCACATTTCTAGTTACAGGCAAAGACAAGGGGGAATTTTTATCGTAAACAGATGTACTGTATTGAGGCTCGCTGAGATAGCGATCGGCTGAATCAATGAAAAGTTCATCCACATAATCGCCCGCTTCGCCTTCATTCCAAAAAACATCGCCTTCGTTGGCGGCTGATTGCCAGTAGTTGTCGTACTGCAACAGGTGATTGCAAATTTCTACAAGACCTTCTCCTAAAACTGTTATGTCGCCATCGGCATCAATTGCTTTTCTGGCGGTGCGGTTGAGAACTCCTAACAGCGGTGCAACTTCTTCGCCTGTTAGGTGAACGAACACCCGGCAAACTGCCAGTCTAGTTTTACCTGTAAATTGATTGAATCGATCGCGCCAAGCATTCATAATAACCTAGAGTTGTAATCTGTAGGGCTATATTTTCAACGATAACAGGTGATTTGAACTCTTGCCGTCTACCCTCAGATTGATCTGAAGAGTATTTTTAGCGATTGCCTCCACAACATACTATCTCACTATGACTCACCTAATTTTATAGGAGTTTTCAATCGCATCAAATACAGTAGGGAAACGGCACATCCTTGTCATGAGGGGGAGTGGCGACTTTTAATAATTGGTATAAGATTGAGGATTGTAGGAAAACTTTTTTAAATTGATATTAATTCAACGATCGTTTGCTTCGCTGGAATATGATATTGTGTGCTATCGATTAATCTGTCAATTGTTTGCAGTGCTTCGCGATGATCGCAATGACAAGAAATTGTAGGGGTAGATAATTTCCACTCAAAAAAACTCCAATCTTGCAAGATTGGAGGTGCGCTAAGCGAATACTTTGGTTTGAGATAACTATTTGACGATCGCGCTTTGGACTTGTTATATCGCAATTTCAGAACTCAACTCGGCAACTGGCGAAACCGCCAAATCCAACTCACCGCCTGGAGCTTCTGGGTGTTCGCGAACGGCTGCAACCGCATCTACTGACTCAGCTACAGCACCCGCCGCCGCGCAATCGAGCAAGGTTGGAACTTCCATGTATCCAGAAACACCTGCATCTGCGAGCGGATCGATCGACTCTTCAAAAACTTCAAAATTATCGGTCATCGCAGCGCAAGCAGCAGAAGCGCGCTTGCCGGCGCGGTAGCTCATGTAGGCCACACCGCCACCCAAAACTCCCGCCAAACCTAGGAAACCGAGAGCTCCTGTTTTGTAGGATTTCCACGGATTCATTCGCTCCGAACCGCCGGAACCTAGGATCGTTAGCCCCGGCCCTGAATCAGATTTACCCCCCCCAGAGTTACTGTAGGGACAGGGGAAAGCAGATGTGGCGTCACAAACAGCGATGCTACTTGTGATCGCGACGACCGAAGCAATGCCAGCTAACACTTGAAACTTCTTCATGGTGTTCTGGAGATTGTAAAGGATAATTAAAAAATTAATGGTAACAGCTCTTTACAAATGTATCAACTCTGCGCGCCTTCCCAATCGCGGATCGATCGCAAAAGTCAGCTATAGCCTCACGCAATTCAAATTTAAAATTGCCCGCTTAAACATCTTAAATGGTTGGTCTGTAAGCGTTGCGGCTAATAGACTGGTAGAAGTTCAAGTTTTGTTAACCAATACTTTGAGCGCGCCCAAATTAGAAAATCTGAGGTGAGACAGAAGAAAATTTAGTTACAGAGCGGCAAACACTTGGTGACAAACTACTTTTAAGGCTACTTTTGTAAAGGCTTAGTTATTGGAATAACTCTTATTTTTATGACAGACAACGCGACTCAAGGCATTGAGCGATCCCCTCGCCGATTGTTGGTGACGGGCGGGGCTGGATTTATCGGCTCGAATTTTGTGCATCACTGGTGCAACAGCTATCCGGGCGATCGAGTAGTCGTACTCGACGCTTTAACCTACGCCGGAAACAGACAAACCCTGGCAACTTTGGAAGGAGGAGAAAATTTTCGGTTTGTGCAGGGGGATATTTGCGATCGTACCCTAGTCGATACCTTGCTCAAAGAAGAAAACATCACCACAGTCGCCCACTTTGCCGCAGAATCCCACGTTGACAGGTCAATTATCGGGCCTGCCGCCTTTGTTCAAACAAACGTTGTCGGCACCTTCACACTTTTAGAAGCCTTCCGCAAGCATTTTGAAGCAATTGATGAGTCCTCTCTCAAAGCACAAATGCGCTTCCTCCACGTTTCTACCGACGAAGTTTACGGCAGTCTCGGCCCCGATGACCCAGCCTTCACAGAAACAACTGCCTACTCGCCCAACAGTCCCTACTCAGCCTCCAAAGCTGGTAGCGACCACCTCGCCCGCGCCTATTTCCACACCTACGGCGTCCCGACAATTATCACCAATTGTTCCAACAATTACGGCCCCTATCACTTCCCAGAAAAGCTCATTCCATTAATGTGCATCAATATGCTATTGGGCAAACCGCTGCCAGTTTACGGCGACGGTCAAAACGTGCGAGATTGGCTCTACGTTCTCGACCACTGCCGCGCTTTAGATGCCGTTATTCACCGTGGTCAGCCTGGGGAAACCTACAATGTTGGCGGCAACAACGAGGTAAAAAATCTCGATTTAGTAAAAATGCTGTGTCAGCTAATGGACGAATTAGCTGAGGATTTACCGGCCCGTCCTTGCGAACAATTGATCACATTTGTCAAAGACAGAGCCGGGCACGATCGGCGTTATGCTATTGATGCCACCAAAATTAAAACAGAGTTAGGTTGGACTCCCTCAGTAACAGTTGAAGAAGGTTTGCGGCAGACTGTAGAATGGTACTTAGCCCATCGGGAGTGGTGGGAACCCCTGCTTTCGGAGGAATATCAAACTTACTACCGGAAAGTCTACTCTAATTAATCTCCCCTGGACGCACGAGCCGCTAGAAACCGGAACCGGTAAAAAACTTGTTTTCCAGCTCAAGAGTGCGTCCAGAAAGGTTTCTGTCTTGCCTTCAAGCTTTACATTTAAACTCTAGGCGCAGAAACTGGGTTTGAGGGAGGAAAATCTTTCGTGGAGTGCGATCGATCCGAGTTAAAAAACCTGTTGTCTTGGGTCTTTGCTCCTAACTTCAGATTTAATTAAACGAAGGTATGTATCACACATATTTGCTCTTGTCAATCTTTGTGAAGATTTAGTTAAAGATCATCCGAAACGCATAAATTCAAGTGTTTGTAGCTGATAATTTTAATAGAGTTACAAGATTAAGCATTTTAGAAGCTTTTAGGAAAAACAAAAAGCACCAATGACCGAAATAAACTGGCTCAAGCACGTCCAAGAACCTAAATACTGGCTGTTAGGCATCGCCTCCGGTTTGATTGTCCTACACCTAACTCTGACTTCCCGAACAAACGACACTGACCTGTTCGGCACAATGTTCCTGTTTTGGGGAGTCGTAGCATTTCTCATTTGGGAAAGGCACGAATCCTTAACTTTTGAAAGCGGAATTTTCGCCAGCTTCTTTGGTTCATCGTTAATTGCTTTAATATTGCTCAAAAGTTCGTCGATATCGGGATACGACTTTTTTATCAGAGCAACGCCTTTTTTGTCGGGAATCAGTCTCGCATTGCTGGCTTCTGGAACAAAAGGACTGAAACAATATTGGCAGGAACTTCTAATTCTTGCCTATATAGTTATTCCTCCCGGATTTATCGGAGTATTCGTTGATGTCGCCCTATTAACGGCAAAATTCTCAGCTTTCCTCCTACACTATCTAGGCTTTGAAGTTGTGCGGAAAGGGGTTTTGCTAATTCTGGAAAAGGGCAGCGTAGAAGTTTATCACGGCTGTTCGGGGGTGAATGGGATGCTACAATTGTTAGGATTGGCTCTGGTTTTCTTGCTGATGTTTCCTACAACGGTGGGTCAGAAAATTATATTGCCCCTCGTGGCAATAATTACTGCATTTGTAGTTAATGCTGCGCGAGTTGGTCTCATGGCGGTGCTGGTATCGCTATCTCAACCCGAAGCCTTTAAATACTGGCACCAAGGAAATGGTTCAGTAATATTTTCGATGATTGCTGTATTTATTTTTGGGCTATTCTGCTGGTTTGCTATTTTGAAAGACCAACCCCCAAATAAGGAAGGACAGAATTGCTAATGGCTATTACCTCTTGGAAACCACTTAGGCTTTCCCTGTTGGCTGTTACTTTGGGAGGGGTTTTGTTGGTTGCCGGAAAATTGGTTTTCTATCCATCTGCCAACAATAATCTGGCAACCCCGTTTGAGTTTCCCGCGTCGGTGCCTCTAGCCGATTGGAAACTAAACAAGAGCGAGCCACTGGCAATTAAGGACAATTCAGGATTCAAAGCTGCCAGGAAATATGAATATCAAAAAAATAGCATGGCTCTAGACATAGAGATGCGGTATGCGGTAAACACCATTGGAGATGTGGAAGGTATGATGAAGGGACATACTATTCTCAAGTCGAATCCTGGTAAACTAACATTGGCAAACACTCAAGGCGCGGGGTTTCACGGACTTTTGCAACAGGAAAATCGACTGTATTTGAGTTCGTGTATCAATCCTCATGGCAGTGCTACAGTAACTTCCCAACAGTTTAGATATAATCGAAATACTCGCGATTGGCAGCCAAACCGTATTCTGTTTTGGTTGTTGGGTAGGGGAAATATTCAAGACCGGCGCTGTTTGTGGACTCAGATGTCTGTGCCTTTGGATAAAAAAACTCCAGAAGAGGCCAAAAAAATTCTAGAGAATGCTTGGGTTTCTTGGTATGGGTGGTGGCAGCCGCGATTCCCCGAGCCTTGACTCGATTCAGTCGATTTTAGCTTTTAGCTTTTAGCTTTTAGATTTACTCCACAGGAGAATCTGGAAGCTTGAACAAGAGTCTAAAATTTTTGGCTCTCCACGACTTTTGTCGGGGACTTGTATCCGTTCTTTGGGCGGGGTCAAGAGAGATTTTTCTTAACAGCAACTCTGATTATTTTATGAATGACTTACAAGGCGAACAAGGTTTTTCTATCTACAGACTGCGTTGGATTGGCTACGGTCTATTAATTTTGTCTGTATTAGATACGATCGCAGTTCTTATACCAGCCAATTTTGGCAATCGTCTCTGGGAATTGCAAACGATTGGGGCTGTAGTGGAACGGGTGCCAGTTCCTTTACTGGCAATGGCGCTGATCTTTTTTGGAGAAGGGTACGATCGCAGAGGTTTGGAAGACGTTTTTTTGAAGGTTTTGTCTTGGGTGTGTCTGCTGCTAGGTCTGCTTTTTCTGTTGATGCTACCTTTGGGAATTTTTGGCACTATCTACGTCAACAACCAAAACAACCAGCAAATTACTACTCAAGCAAACCAACAATTAGCTCAGTTGCAGCAGGTGGAAGAACGGCTGAATAAGGGTAGCCCTGAAGATTTAAGGAATTTGGCGGGGGAACTTACCCGTTTGGGGGTACAAGCGGATACGCAAAACCCACAGCAATTGAAAGAGCAAATTCTTTCGAGAATTACTCCGGCTAAGGAACGGTTACAGACGCAAAGTGCTGCGGTTCAGTCTAGTCAGCGCTTGGGGTTATTTAAAAATGCTATTAAGTGGCTGCTGGGCGCGCTGATTTCTAGTGTTTTGTTTTTTACGCTGTGGCGCGGTACTGACTGGGCTCGGGAGTAGTTTTGAGTTTTGAGTTGAGAGTTTTGAGCTAGTAAGGTGCGCTAGGCGCACCCCGAGAGCGTTATTGAGGACTAAGATGCGCCCTGTGTACGCAGCCGATTTCTTGGTGGTGAAGAATACCCTCAAACCCTGCAAATTTTGTTGGGGGAAGCGCTGGCTCTTCTTCTTTTCAAAAGATATCGGTAATAAATCTTGTTTATTGCCGATAGCCAACACCTAGAATGAGGCTAATCCGTCGTTAGCGCAGCCCTCGAAGACGATCGCACTTTGAGAGGGGTGGCATGGTGCAATCCCAAATTTAAAATCAAAAATCAAAAATCAAAAATCAAAAATCAAAAATCTAGAACCTAAAATCTAAAACCTAAAATTCACAATCTAAAACCTAAAATCTAAAATCTAAAACCTCAAATCTAAAACCTAAAATCCAAAATCTAAAATCTAAAATAGATGGATGGTATTTTCTAGTTTGTCCGCAATGCCTTCAACCCAGTTTTCATCTTGTTTTGTATAGCTGCGGGGCGCGTTAGCACCTAAGATTAAAACGCCTTGGGTGCCGATTGGCTGACAGATGACTCCTTGAGTATTTTCTGGCAAATAGTCAAATTCAATTCGCCCCGGATAAATATTGAGATTTACTAAATAAACTGGTTTATTTTTGTCGAGCACTCGCTGCAAAATCGGCCCTGGTTTGACTTCGGGATTGATGCCTAAAATGCCGCGCCGCAATAAAACTTTTCCCTGATACACAATTACGATCGACCTTGTGGCGGTATTTGTCAACAGCAAACGCGACGCCCAGGCTAATTCTATTTTCACTGCCTCCGGCAAATCCGGCGCAAATTCAAAACCTTCTTCGCCGATAAGTTTTACGGAATCGGGCGATCGCGCTTGCACCTGCTGCCACAGCAAACCTGTTAAAATCAGCAGAGCGCTGATAATTACTCCCAAAGCGTCCGATCGAGCTTGAGAATCTGTAATTTGCTCTGTCAGCAAGCGGTTTACCATTAGCAGCGTACCTGCTAACCCTCCTGCAACTAAGGGCAATTGCCGCAAAACTTTATTGGGATCAGATTTAGTCATTTGTCAGTTGACTGTTCGCTGTTGACTGTTCACTGTTCACTGTTGACTGTTCACTGTTGACTGTTCACTGTTGACTGTTGGTTGTCAACCGTCAACCGTCAACCGTCAACCGTCAACTGCCAACTGCCAACTGACTTTATCCTACTTCTCCAATTTCGACAATTCGCTGGAAGAGATAGCCGGTGCCGCGGGCGGTGAGAATTAATTCGGGATTGCTGGGGTCGTCTTCCAACTTTGCCCTAAGCCGCGAGATATGAACGTCCACTACGCGGGTGTCTACGTGGCGTTCTGGCGTGTATCCCCACACTTCCTGCAAAATTTCCGATCGCGAAAAAGGCTCTCCAGAACGGCTGACAAGCAGTTCTAACAGGCTGAATTCCATGCCCGTGAGGCGAATTCGTTCGTCGCCTTTGTAAACTTGGCGCTTGTTGGTGTCAATCCTAATATTGGTGACGTGGATGACTCCGGAGCTGGGAATTCCCGATGCGCCGTTTTTGTCAACCCGGCGCAGTACCGAACGGATGCGGGCTTCGAGTTCTTTGGGAGAGAAAGGTTTGACGACGTAATCGTCGGCGCCCAATTCTAAACCGGTGATGCGATCGGCTACGTCTCCCAAAGCAGTTAGCATGATGATGGGCACGTCGGATTCCTTTCGCAACTCCTGACAGACGCCGTAACCGTCTAGCTTCGGCATCATCACGTCCAAAACCACTAAGTCGGGTTCGGTGTTGCGAAATGTTTCGAGAGCTTCTTCGCCGTCAGCAGCGGTGACGACATCGTAGCCAATCATGGAAAGGCGAGTCTCCAGAATGCGGCGGATACTGGCTTCGTCATCGACTACCAGAATTTTTTCTTTATGGTTTTCCAAGTTACCGAGCACTCCTTAAGTTACATTTCAGATAATGTTAATTTTTTGTACCCTATCATAGAAGACACCAATTGAATCATATGTGGGGCTCGGTCTGAAAGCTTGATAATTGCTTTAACTCAAACTTTTCTAAATGTTATGGTGACTATTTATCATATTGACACTCCCCGACCTCAAGGCGCAGGGATTTTTGGTTCCGCGTCGTGACTTGCTGAGATAGGTTTGCACCAACCTCAGTAGCGGTCTCAACTCCCCAAACGTTTATTGGACTCGTCCAAAAGTTCCGACGTGCCCCGCCGTACTTAATCCTCGACTCAGGATATTTCTAGCTGCATTGTGGTCTCTATCTAGGACGCATCCACACTGACAAGCATGGGTACGGGTGGATAGAGTCTTTTTCACCACTGTCCCACAGCTAGAGCATTCAAGGCTCGTATAAGCTGGATTTACCGCAATCGTGATTTTCCCAAACACCTTGCCGAAATATTCCAGCCAAATACGGAACTGATACCAAGATGCGTCGTTAATCGATTTTGCAAGGCAGTGATTCTTTACCATATTTTGCACTCTCAAATCTTCATAGGCCACTACATCGTTTGATGTGATTACGCACCGCGCTAACTTGACAGCATGGTCTTTACGTTGCCTACTTATTTTGAGATGCCTCTTACCCAGAACCACCCGTGCTTTGCGACGATTGTTTGAACCCTTGACCCGCTTTGATAAGCGCTTTTGGGCCTTCTTTAATCTCCATTCACCTGTGCGGAGGAATCGGGGATTGATTGCTGTTTCACCGTTTGAATCGGTATAGAATTCCTTCAAACCCACATCTAACCCTAGAGCATTACCCGTTGCGGGGATAGATTCAGAGCGGTCTACGGAAATACTAAACTGAACATAGACACCATCAGCTCTCTTCACCAGTCGAACCCGTTTTACTTGATCTAAGCTATAGAAAAGCAGAGTGCGAGTCCCTTTCAGCTTGAGTTTACCTATCCCACATTTATCGGTGAAGGTGATTGATTTTCGGTCTTCTGCCAGTTTCCACCCAGAGGTTTTGTATTCTACAGAGCGACAATTTTTCTGGAATTGAGGGAAACCATTTTTCTTGAGAGTCTTTTTCTGGCAATTTTCGTAGAACCGAGTTATTGCAGCCCATGCCCGTTCTGCACTAGCCTGCCTTGCCATAGAATTTAATCTATTTGCAAAGTCAAACTCTTTTGCCAGAACAGCACAGTTCCGAGACATCTCTAACCAAGACTTAGCGTTGCCATCCATCCACAGCCTGAGCGATTTGTTCCGAATAAACTGAGTTATCCGAATCGCCTCGTCTACTGCAACGAACTGAAACGCTTTGCCGTAGGCTTTGAACTCAAGAACTAGCATGGTATTTCCTCCTATTCTTATAGTAGCACACCTAATATAAGAATGGCTTGAGATGCTACTATGGATTAACAAGTAGCCCTGAAGTGCGGGGCTTTAGACCCATCTTTTTGGTAAACAATGCCTAAACCTCGAATACAATATATTTGTCGGGAATGCGGCTATGATTCACCACAATATTTTGGCAGATGTCCTAGCTGTCAGAAGTGGGATTCTTTTGACGAGCAGTTAGAGCAACCTACTGCTGGTGTGCCGCGGGCTGGTTTAACTGGGGTGACAACTAAGACAGTGGGCGGTTCGCCCCCTGATAAGTCGAAGGGTCAACCAAGGGTATCTTTCAGATTATCGCAGATTTCCGACCAAACTCAGTCTCGCTGGCCTTCTGGTTACGGGGAGCTTGATCGAGTTTTGGGAGGCGGGATTGTTCCGGGTTCGCTGGTGTTGATTGGCGGGGAACCGGGAATCGGGAAATCGACGCTGCTGTTGCAGGTGGCGAATATGTTGGCCCGCAAGGATCGCATACTGTATGTCAGTGCGGAGGAGTCCGGCCAGCAGGTGAAGTTGCGATCGCAGCGTTTGGGCGTGGCTAATCCGGTTGATTTGTCAAGTAATGGCGGACATAAATCCGGCAGCAACGGGGAAGCTAAAAGGGATTCCGAGGATCATTCAGCGGAGAATTTCTACTTGCTTCCAGAGACGGATTTAGAAGTTGTTTTGCGGGAGTTGGAAGCGCTGAAACCGAATGTGGCGGTGATTGACAGCATCCAAACTATTTATTTTGCTAGTTTAACATCGGCTCCGGGTTCGGTGGCTCAGGTGCGGGAATGTACGTCTGCTTTGATGCAGGTGGCGAAACGGGAAAATATTACTTTATTTATTGTCGGTCACGTTACGAAAGATGGAGCTTTGGCTGGGCCGAGGGTTTTGGAACATTTGGTAGATACTGTACTGTATTTTGAGGGCGATCGCTTTGCTTCTCATCGACTTTTGCGATCGATGAAAAACCGTTTTGGCGCGACTCATGAAATCGGTGTTTTTGAAATGGTAGCCAACGGTTTGCGAGAAGTAGATAATCCGTCGGAGTTGTTTTTAGGGAATAGAGATGAATTTTCTCCGGGTACTTCGACGACTGTTACTTGCGAAGGAACTCGACCGATTTTAGTGGAAATTCAGGCATTAGTCAGCCCTGCGAGTTTCGGTTCGCCGCGCCGTACTACTACTGGTGTGGACAATGCTAGATTGCAGCAAATTTTAGCTGTTTTGGAGAAAAGGGTGGGGATTCCTTTATCTAAATTAGATGTGATTTTGGCGACGGTGGGCGGGTTGAAGGTGGACGAACCGGCCGCTGATTTGGCAGTTGCGATCGCCGTTGTGGCCAGTTTTCGCGATCGGGTAATCGATGCACGCACAGTTTTGCTCGGAGAAGTTGGTTTGGGGGGACAGGTGCGGCCGGTTTCCCAATTAGAGTTGCGGCTGAGGGAGGCGGCGAAATTGGGTTTCAAAAGAGCGATTATTCCTAAGAATCAACCCGTACCAGAGTTAGGGATGGAGATTATTCCTGTGGCTAAGGTAATCGATGCAATTATTGCGGCGATTCCTGCTACTCCGGCTCAGTTGCAGTCTGGTGATATGGAGTTACAGTCGGTTGATTTGGAGGAAGATGAGTTGTTTAATTGAGTTAGAATGGTAATGTCGGAAATTGACAGTAAAAAGGCAGGAATTATGTATCAAGTAGACATTATTGAGGCTAAAGAAAAGCGTGTGGGATTAATCGAAGCGGCGATGAGAGGCGAAGAAGTGGCGATTACTCAAGATAACCAGCCTGTTGTAAAATTGATAGTAATTCCTAAACAAGCTAAACCCAATCGGCAAACAGGAAGTGCCAAAGGAATGGTTTGGATGTCCGATGATTTTGACGAACCGCTAGAAGAGTTTAAGGAGTATATGGAATGAGGTTGTTGTTGGACACTCATACTTTCATTTGGTATACGACAGACAGTTCGAGACTCACCGCAACAGGGCGATCGCTAATTGACAACGGAGAGAATGATATTCTCCTCAGTACAGCTAGCGTCTGGGAAATGGCTATCAAACATAATATAGGCAAACTGAGTTTTAGTAGGTCTTTTATGGAGTTTATCAAGCAGCAGATCGCAGTTAATAGAATTAATATACTGGAAATAACTTTCGATCACATTGAGGTTGTGGCTTCACTGCCTTTGCATCACCGCGATCCATTTGACAGGCTGATAATTGCACAATCTATGGCGGAACCGATACCGATTTTGAGCGTTGATGCTATTTTTGATGCTTATGCGATCGCGCGGGTGTGGTGAATTAAGTTAGTTTAAAAATAAAGAGGCGAAGATGAAACAATTTAGAATCATCATTGAAAAACATTCCGATGGTTATGTAGCCTATCCCCTTGGTATCAAAGGTGCCGTAGTTGGTGAAGGTGACACCTATGAAGAAGCCTTAGCGGATGTCAAGTCAGCTATTCGTTGCTACATCGAAGTATTTGGCAAAGAAACAATGGAAAACGAATCACCTGCGATTGAGACTTTTTTAGTAGAAGCAGAGGTGGCTATTTAATGTCAAAGTTTCCTGTCGATGCTTCTAAAAGACGAGTCATCAGAACATTTCAGTTGTTGGGTTTTCGGATTATTAGAGAACGCGAACATATTGTCATGGTGCGAGAGAATCAGGATGGCACGGAGACTCCGTTAGTAATGCCTAACCACGATCAAATAAAATCAGGGACACTGAGAGCAATTTGTACTCAGGCGGGAATTTCTAGAGAGGAATTTTTAATAGCTTATGCACAAATTTGAGTGCAGATGCTATCTACGATAACACTTGAAATATGTCCAATTATAGATGGCCTGTTTTGAGGTACGTTTTCACTAAAACATGAACAAATCAAAAAGACGTAAAAATCAGTGGTCAAATGAACTAAACGACATCATTCGAGGTGCATCGGGTGGCTTTTTGTTCGGGATTCCCCTGCTTTATACGATGGAGGTTTGGTGGATCGGTTCGTATACTAAACCAGCGGAAATGTCGATCGCGATCGCAACTACTTTTGTCGTCGTTTTCTTGCTGACTCGCACTGAAGGTTTTCGCAAAACTAAGGATATCCGCTGGCTAGATGCTGCAATCGATACCGTAGAAGCGATCGCCATCGGCATTGTCTGCGCGGCTTTTGTCCTGTTTTTGCTCAGGGAAATTACGCCGGAGACTCCGCTGCAACAAACTTTGGGGAAAATCATCTTTGAAGGCCTGCCGTTTGCCTTGGGAGTGGCCTTAGCAAGCGGTTTCTTGAGTGGCGATCGCTATCAAAGTTCAGACAGCGACAACGAACCTACCATTAATCCAACTGTAGCAGATATCGGCGCTACTTTAATCGGCGCGATGATCATTGCTTTCAACATCGCCCCTACTGACGAAATTCCCATGCTAGCGGCAGGTATTTCGCCCCCTTGGCAATTAGCAATTATCGCCGCCTCGCTGCTAATTTCCTACGGTATTGTATTTGTAGCAGGCTTTACTTATCAAGCAAAACGGCAGCAGCAGCAAGGGATTTTTCAGCGTCCCCTCAGCGAAACTGTCATGGCCTATTTAGTGTCGCTGGCAGCTTCTGCATTTATGATGTTTTTCTTCCAAAAACTCAGTTTTGACGACCCCTGGTCGATTTGGTTGAGCTATACGTTAGTATTGGGATTGCCGGCGACTATTGGCGGCGCGGCGGGGAGGTTGACGGTATGAGTGAAAGTAATAAAGAACAGCAGCCAAAAAAAACTTTTGCTGAATGGGCGACATTTGCGATCGCCTGTTCGATCCTTTCTCTCCTCATCGGACTCGTACTCTACAACTGGCTGGCTAAAAAGCAGGAACCTCCGATTATTTCTGTCACTCGCAACACGCCTATTCGCGAAAATAAAGGGCAATTTTACGTACCGTTTACAGTTACTAACACGGGCGGCGAAACGGCAGAATCAGTGCAAATTATTGCCGAACTGCGCGTCAACGGCGAAGTCTTGGAATCCGGCGACCAACAAATTGATTTTTTATCAAGCGGCGAAACTCAAGAAGGAGCTTTTATCTTCAGCCGCAACCCCAGTCAAGGTCAATTAATTGTGCGATCGAGCAGCTACAAACTGCCTTAACACAGATCAAACTCGGCGGTTAAAACCTTTTCACCTCTGTGAACTCTTCCTCTTCCTTCGCGCCCTTAGCGTCTTCGCGGTTCGTTCAATCTAAAAACCCCCTTGCGCGTTGGCATTTATTGCTATATTCTGCGCCAGCGCGATTTCAATGGGTTTGGAATTGCGCTCGAACTACCGCTTCACCGCATTGTTTTCCCACTTCCAAACACAGCTAGAAATCAAATTCGTACAGATATGAGCCGTAATTGGCACTAACAAATTCCCAGTCGCTAAAACGCTATAACCCAACAGCAATCCGACAGCCGTTGCCCAAACAGCATAAGGCCACTGATCCATGCCTCCCAAGTGCAGAATGCCGAAACAAAAACTTGATAAAACTAAACCGGTAACATTCAATCCTAAAGCAGACAGCATCACGCCTCGAAATAGCAATTCTTCGCTAAGTCCCGGCAGCAGTCCCAGCCAAATCAAATCCGGCCAAAACAAAGGTTTGAGCACTACTTCCAAGTAAACGTCTGCACTCCGGCGATAACCGGGCCAGAGGTGATAAACGATCGCACTGCCGCCTGTAATTGCCAGTCCGATCGCACATCCTTTGAGTAAGTCGATTCCTATCAATTTGACTGGCAAAAGCGATACAGATCCAAATAGCAACCACACTTTAGCTACCGCCAGCAACATAATTGCTGTCACGCCCATTGCTACTAAAACTTGGGTGCGCGTCAAGGGTTCAATTTCAGGATTTTCGGGAATTTTTTCTGCCACTTAATCACTTTTAGATTTGAGGTTTGAGATTTTAGATTTGTTTAGTTTAGTCAGACAAACAACGCAGGGAGGAGATGTCTGCACCCACGGAAGCTGGACTGATGCCGGCCCGCAAAGCTACCAAAACTCCGATCGCCTCTAAATATGAGTTTACCTGCAAAGCTTTAATTCCGAGTTTTTCTGGAGTCGCCTGCATCTGGGTTTTGTTGTCGCCCACAGCGATGATTTGTACCGACGATCGCCCACTCAAACTCAGAATAGCACTGCCACCGCAGGCTGTGGCGGGTATCACCACCGCATCGACTCGATCAGCCCACAAACCCTGGGACTCGAAATCTCGCCTGTTTGCATAGAATTTCTCTCTTGTGGGGTGGGCATCTTGCCCGCCCAATACCTGCGACAGGCAAGATGCCTGTCCCACAGTAGGAGTGACAAATTGGGGAGCTTTGCTGAGGCCGGCAAGCACGCAAGGTAGGAAAGTATAGCCGATTTCCTCAGCAGCCGATCGCGGGGACAGGTGCGGATCGAGGGGAAGCGCAGACAACGCGGGGGCGTGGGCGCAGGGGATTTTAAACGTCCTGACGACGAGGTGACTGATCACAGCTTCCGCGCCGGCGAGGGGGTCAACTCCTTTGCCGCGGCGGTAGTTTTCGAGGGCGAGGCTGCCTTCATCGTCGGGAAATCTGGCTACAACTGCGATCGCCTCTACTCTTGCTTGTTTGATCAATTTTTCCGCAGCGCGCAATAAACTGTCTGGATTGCCGATCGTCCCCCAAGATGCCCCTGATTCAGAAATACGCAATTCTACTTGCAGAGGGCGATCGGTTAAAACACAATCGGTTATATTCAAACCTAATGTAGCTCTCGCTGCATCAGCCGCTTGCAAGTGGCGCAACTGCAAGTCTGGTTCAATGCCGGCATCGAGGATTAAGCCGATGCGATTTTGATGTACCGGTTGCAGGCCCCAGCATCCGGCAGCAAATTTGTCAAGGGCGTAACCTTCAACGTAGAGAGCGTTAAGTATCGGCCAATAAAGTTGAGCGCCGTTGAGGACGTTGGGGTGAGTGATCAGGGTGTCTGAAATTTGGGCGATCGCCCTAGCCACGGGCAGCGCATCTCCTGCAAAGCCCCCGATCGAGGCTCCAACGCCTGTGGGGACTATCAAAACCACTGTCAAAGGGCGGGGGTTCACGGTGTTGCCGGGGATGCTTCCACGAGCACGTAGCCTTCTACCACAGCCTTTTGCCGATCGACATCCACATCTGTGACTGCCCACCGCAGGGGTTCGCCGTACTTTTGCAGTTCAATTTCAATAGCCGAGTGCAGTTGCTCGGCGGTCTCGTGGAGGTCAACTTCTGCGGAAATGAAATGGGTGGTCATAGGGCGATCCATAGTGGTTTTACCGCTAACGGTACTTAGGTCAATTTTAGCTTAGTCCTAGGATTTACCGAATTGGCGATCGTACACAATGTCTTCTTTTTCGGTTTCTATCTTCAAGTTCGATCGGGGATAAGCAACACACAGCAACACATAACCTTCTGCCTGAAGCTCCGGACTAACGCCCATGCCATCAACTTGATCAACTTCACCCTCAATAATTTTAGCAGCGCAAGTAGTACAAACCCCCGCATTGCAGGAGCTCGGCAACTCAATGCCGGCGGCGTTGGCGGCGCGGAGAATTTGTTTATCTTCGGGTACTTCTACGGTATAGGTACTGCCTTGGTGGATCAATTCAACAGTGTAAGTCTTAGACATATTTCAATTATTGGTTTTAATTCCCCAATTGGAATTTACGCTAGATTTGGAAACAAAGCAATCAGTATTTTACCGCTGTTGGTGCTTTTGTGCAATTTTATTTACAACTGCATTTTTTATTGATAATATTTTTATTAATTGGGTGGGGCGAGCGATCGGCATTTTGTCAATGACTTTTTCACAAATTATTACAAGCCTCACGGCGGAACTGTGCCACAAAGCACTTATACCTAATTAATTTTTTGCCTTCAAGCCAACAACTCATCAACCCAGGGTAAACGCATCTAAATTAATTTGACCAAAACTTGAATTTGTGCACTACTAAATAACTAAAAAAACTTCTTAAAGTTCTTAATTTTAACCCGACTTGAGGAGATTGAATCAGAACCTTAAGATTTTCTGAACTTCTTACTTAAAGCCGGATAAATTGCCTTCTTAGATAGTATTAGATTTCGAGCATTAACTGGCAGAGTTTACAATTTTAACTAAATAATTATTGTCCATATAGGCTCTAGTTCCTCGTTGGGAACGTGCATGAGTTCTGGTTAAACAAGCGTAATACTCCAGTCTCATCTAAAAATACGCTCATTTTTTGGCTGGATATCCTTGACTTTTTCCCAACACTCTAACCTTAACTTTATGACTCTTTCGGTTCCTGCCGGGCTACTCCTGACAGTTTTTTTTCTATCTGATAGCCATTGCTTAATTAGCTCTTCAGGAAAGAGCTTGAACACTTTAAAAGTTATATTACTAGCCTTTTTTGAGGAACTCTAGCCACCTTTTTTTGGATATTCCGTACTTACCGCTACTTATTTTTCAGGAAAATGCCAAAAAAGTAAGGCCCCTATTTCAAAATTTATCAAATTTCTAAATCCAAAACTACATCTTTTTAAGAGCTTTAATTTAGCATTAATTCCCTCTACTATCCCATTAGTTGTTCTTTCTTCAAAATACCCCACAATCTATCCCAACCATCTTTTGATTGTTTCTACACTCTTTTTATAGTAGAATTGTGCCTTTTTTAACCAATCGGTTAATTCTAATATCCCGTCACCCAAATTATTACTATTTTCAAACAAACTGTAAAAATATTCTTTTAAAATGTGCCTTTTTTCTAGTATTTCTGAAGCATTTATTACGGGTTGTGATTTTAATTATTGTTTGTTGAACCAGTTTTTTCGAGTTTTAAAAATGTATAGTTACTTGCTGTTAAACTATCCAATATTTTTGCTTTTTCTTTCAATTTTAGCGAGGATGATGCCTTTTTTTTGTCGATTCTCGCCTGATTTAATTCCTCATGAATCATTTTTGTCACATGAAATTTATGTATCCGCTCAATAATTCGGGGCGGACTACCCACTCAGGAACGATTTTGCGTCATTTGAGGTGCATCGTTGAGGGATTTACCCCGGATTATTGAGCGGATACAAATTTATCTACCTAGCTTTAGAACCTGAATGGGAAGATCGATTCGAGCCAAACAGTTACGGATTCAGACTCTTGTCGCTCATCCTATGATGCAATAGAAGCTATTCATAGGGTAATCGCGCAAAAAGCCAAATATGTGCTGGGCGCTGACATTACCAAATGCTTTGACGGGATCAACCATCAGGCACTTCTCTCTAAACTGCATACATTCCCGACTCTAAACTGCCTCATAAAATTGTGGCTAAAATCGGGCGTGATGGACGCAAACAAGTTGTTCCCTATCGATGAAGGAACCCCTCAAGGGGAAGTTATTTCACCCTTATTAGCAAACATAGCCCTTCACGGCTTGGAAGATAGACTCAAGCAATTTGCGTCAAGTCTCCCAGAAAGAAAAAAGGAGAACATCAGCGCCCTGACAATAGTGAGATACGTTGATGACTTTGTGGTATTACACCCAAGTCTTCACCTCATCACTCAGAGCAAACAGATAGTAGCAGAATGGCTCAATGGGATGGGGTTAGAAATGAGTGAAAAGAAAACTCGAATCACTCACACCTTGATGCAAGTGAAAAACCAACAACCAGGATTAAACTTCCTGGGTTTTAATATCAGACAATATCCAGTTGGTCAAACGCATACAGGAAGAGTCCAGGGGAAATTATTGGGGTTTAAAACACTCATCAAGCCCAGCGAAAAGAAAATTCAACTCCATGTACGGGAAATCGGAGAAATAATAATATCCGCCCACAAAACGGCAAAACAGGAAGCATTAATTGCCCACCTGAATCCACTAATTATGGGATGGAGTAATTACTACTCAACATTAGTTAGCAAGGAAACGTTTAATACCTGCGATAATCACCTGTACAGCCAATTGAAGGCATGGGCAGAACGCCGTCACCCAACAAAAATTCCTCCTGGATTACTAATAAATATTGGCAAACTGTGGGAGAAAGAAACTGGGGATTTGGCACAAGTTAAGGGGAAGAAATTTTCCTTTTAGCTGAACATAGGAAAACGCCAATTATTAGACACATAAAAGTCAAAGGCAAGTTCAGCCCCTTCAATGGAGATTGGGCGTATTGGAGCACCCGTAGAGGAACTCACCCACAAACATTGACAAGAGTCTCCCGACTCATGAAGATACAAAAAGGGAAGTGTCCACACTGCAACTTATATATTCGTTCTGAGGACTTAATTGAGGTTGACCACATTATCCCCTGTTCACAAAACGGAAAAGATAACTAGAACAACATTCAATTACTCCACAGGCATTGTCACGACACAAAAACAACAATGGATACCAAATTCCCTGTTGGAAGTACCCATATCAAGGGTCAAAATACAGAGGAGCCGGATGACGCGAAAGTGTCAGGTCCGGTTCTGAAGACGAGCGGTTCCCGTGAGGGAATCGCTTAGTTTAACGGCAAGCACGGTTCCGCATGGGAGGGAGAAGGTGGTAACATCCTCTCTCGACCCTACCTCCAGCTTACCATTGAAGTATGTCGCTGTTAATTACTAGACTTGAAGTGCAGGCTTTCGCAAACAGTCTTGAAATTATCTGCGTTTATCTGCGGTTTCCTGATCAATCCAAAATTTATGCAATAAGTCTACTCTTGATATTAACTCATAAAAAAGGCAGAGAATTTAAATTCTCTACCTTTTTTATGTGAGGATTTTGAGTTGTTTGCGATTACGAGATTGGTTATTTCAAAACTTTACTCGAAATCGTACTTACTCAATCTTACTCAGCGCCTTGGGGCAGCAATTCCCGCTTTTGACCTTGCAGCACCTTAACAATTCCGTCTTCGCCCACATCCACAACAGCGGTGTCGCCGTCTTTGATGCGGCCAGAAAGGATTTCCTCAGCCAAACTGTCTTCCAGCAAGCGCATGATGGCGCGGCGCAGGGGTCGAGCTCCGTAGCTGGGGTTGTAGCCTTCTTCTACCAGGCGTTCTTTGAATTTTTCGGTCACTTCCAGGGTGATGCCCTGTTCTGTCAAGCGGCCGAACACTTCTTTGAGCATGATAACGGCAATTTCCTTGACTTCTTCCCTGTTCAACTGACGGAAGACGATAATTTCGTCGAGTCGGTTGAGGAATTCGGGGCGGAAGTAGTTTTTGAGTTCTTCGTTAACCAAAGAACGAATGCGGTTGTAATTAGCATCGGCTTGGTTGTCGCTGAACTCGAAACCGAGACCACCGCCACCTTTTTCAATCACCTTAGAACCGATGTTTGAGGTCATAATCAGCAGCGTATTTTTGAAGTCTACGGTGCGACCTTTGGCATCGGTTAAGCGGCCGTCTTCCAATATTTGCAGGAGCATATTGAAGACATCGGGGTGGGCTTTTTCGATTTCGTCGAACAGCACGACGGTGTAAGGACGGCGGCGGACTGCTTCTGTGAGTTGGCCGCCTTCGTTGTAGCCGACGTAGCCTGGAGGAGAACCGATGAGTTTGGAGACGGTGTGCCGTTCCATGTACTCCGACATATCCAGCCGAATCATCGCATCTTCGGAACCGAAGAAGTAGCCGGCTAGGGCTTTGGTGAGTTCGGTTTTGCCGACCCCGGTGGGTCCGGAGAAGATGAAACTGGCGATCGGGCGATTGGGATTTTTCAAGCCAACGCGAGCGCGACGGATGGCGCGGGAAACGGCTTTCACTGCTTCTTCCTGCCCGATCAAGCGCTGGTGCAAGGTATCTTCCATGTGCAGCAGCTTTTCGGATTCGGATTCGGTCAGTTTGTTGACCGGGACGCCCGTCCAGCTTGCCACGATTTGAGCGATATCTTCTTCGGTGACTACTGGCGATGGGTCGGTTTCGCCGGTGCGGGCCGAGTCGGTTTTTTTGGCTTGAGAAATAGCGCGAATTTCGGCTTTGATCGTCATTTCCCGATCGCGCAATTCGCCGGCTTTGTCAAAGTCTTGAGAACGCACCGCTTCGTCTTTATCTTTGAGGACTTGGCGCAGTTCTTTGTCAAGTTCTTTGGCTGCGGGGGGCAGTTGGGAGTTGATCAGCCGAACTCTCGAACCAGCTTCGTCTACCAAGTCAATTGCTTTGTCTGGGAGGAAGCGATCGGAGATGTATCGGTGAGAGAGTTTGGCTGCGGCTTCGAGGGCCGTGTCCAAGATTTTCAGCTTGTGGTGCTGTTCGTAGCGTTCCCGCAGACCGAAGAGAATCTCGATCGTCTCGTCAACGGTGGGTTCGCCGACCATGACGGGCTGGAAGCGCC
This sequence comes from Microcoleus sp. S13_B4, assembly GCF_036700885.1. Classification (NCBI taxonomy): domain Bacteria; kingdom Bacillati; phylum Cyanobacteriota; class Cyanophyceae; order Oscillatoriales; family Microcoleaceae; genus Microcoleus; species Microcoleus sp. S13_B4. Next base: position 3,994 of record NZ_JAUBPU010000044.1, on the reverse strand, counting down.
GTTCTAGGGCTGCGTCGCGCTCGATGTGCTTGCGGTACTCGTCGAGGGTGGTAGCGCCGATACACTGGAGTTCGCCTCTTGCCAAAGCCGGCTTGAGAATGTTGGCGGCGTCGATCGCCCCTTCAGCCGCACCTGCACCGATCAAAGTGTGCACTTCGTCAATCACCAAAATCACGTTACCCGCTGTGCGGATTTCGTCCATGATTTTTTTGAGGCGTTCTTCAAATTCGCCCCGGTACTTAGTACCGGCAACCAGCAAGCCGATGTCGAGGGTAACAACGCGCTTTTCTTCGAGGATGTCTGGGATATCGTTATTAGCGATGCGCTGGGCGAGACCTTCGGCGATCGCGGTTTTGCCGACTCCGGGTTCGCCGATTAGCACCGGGTTATTTTTGGTGCGGCGACCTAGGATTTGAATTACCCGTTCGATTTCTTTTTGGCGTCCGACTACTGGGTCTAATTTGCCATCGACCGCCATTTGAGTGAGGTTGGCGCCGAATTCATCGAGGGTTGGGGTTTTGGTGCGGGCACCGCCGCCGGTGGCTGCGACTTCTGCGGTTTCTCCCAGCATCCGAATCACTTGGGTGCGGACTTTCGACAAGTCTACTCCCAGGTTTTCTAAGACTCTGGCCGCTACTCCTTCACCTTCGCGGATCAGGCCCAGCAGCAGGTGTTCGGTGCCGATGTAGTTGTGTCCGAGTTGGCGAGCTTCTTCGAGGGATAGTTCTAGAACCCGCTTGGCGCGGGGGGTGAACGGAATTTCTACTGCTACGAAGCCGGAACCGCGCCCGATGATTTTTTCAACCTCAATCCGAGCGTCTTTGAGGTTGACCCCCATTGATTTGAGGACTTTCGCTGCAACCCCGGTTCCTTCACCGATCAGACCCAGGAGGATCTGTTCTGTCCCTACGAAGTTGTGACCCAGGCGGCGAGCTTCTTCCTGGGCCAACATGATTACTTTTATTGCTTTTTCTGTGAAGCGTTCAAACATGATTTATTCCCATCACCTGCTGCTATGTGCCCGTTTCGAGGTCACGCTCGCACAACGAGCGTTTATTTTCTCGTAGGGACAGGGCATTGCCGTGTCCCTACTCGTACTGCTTATTCTAGCGCGACACTCCCAACCGATCTGCCGCTCTCGGCTGCGGTTGCAGATTCCAGGCTCATGTTGCAGGGTGGCTTTCAACTGGGAAGACCCAAATGGTGGCTGACCTACAACCTCCCCTAGACTGCAAGAAGATTGCTCTTCTCGGCCTGTGCCCAACCTACGACTACGTATTGATGGATTCTAGCATAATCTTTTTGGCTGTCATGCAGGTGCAAAAGTGATAATTCTCGAAGTACAGGCCGGGTTTTGCACAAAACTTATTAGTTAGATGGGCGATCGATCCCCTAAACTCATCCTTAAGCTGCTGCCCATATCAAGAATTTGTTGCTTTGGGAGGGCTAGAGCGAGCTGGGCTTTTTTTATCTAAAATTTTGCCTCAGATCCGTTGGGAATTTGGGTAGTCTTCATGTTGTCAGTTGTGCGCTCGCTGCTGATCAATTAGTGAGTGTTACTACAGTCCGAGGGGTTTGGCTCAGACTATACTCTGCACGGTCAAAGACATTGCTTTCGTAGCAGAGTGCTTAGGTCGTTAACTCGTGTGACTTAAAAGTCTGAAATTTCAATCGTGGAAAACAATCTAAATCCTGTTTAAGGGGTAGTGAAAGTAAATAATGAACACTAGAAACTTAGATGACCAGGTAGAAAGTACCGAAAATGGATCGATCGAAGTTACAAGTAAATTCCACGATGCAGCTACAACAACTTCTGCGGCTTCACCAAAAGAATTCAATGCAGAACAGCTAGGACGTGTCTACTTTATTCGGCACGGTGAAAGTACCAGTAACGAACGCAACATTTTTGCAGGAGTTCTGGATGTTGACCTCACATCCTTTGGCCGATTGCAGGCGCGCCGTGCAGGTGTTGACCTGAAGAAAAAAGGTACAAAGTTTGACGCAGTATATGTCTCCCACATGAGACGCGCTAGGCAAACCTGTGAAATCGCCCTTGCTGAAAGTCAAGCACTAAAGTCAGCAAATACCCCTGTTGAGATAGATCATCGAATTAGCGAGAAATCCTTTGGCATTTTTGCGGGCAGCACACGGCGTAAAAGTTAGCTATGCAAGAATTCTGGCACTCCAAGATTTGAATGAAGATGGTGCTTCTCTCAGAGGCCTAGATGCTATTGGTGCAGACTTAGTAGCTATTAATCTCTTTCGGGCCAATCTAAGTGAAACTAAATTGAGTGAAGCCGACCTCAGTAATGCCAATCTGAGCCACGCTAACCTCAATAATGCTAACCTCAGTCAGGCTAAATTGAGTGGTGCTAATCTCAGTGATGCCAACCTGAGTTTTGCTTGCTTGAGTCAGGTTAATCTCAGTAGTGCCAACCTCAGCGGCGCTAATTTAATTTGTGCGGACTTGAGTAACGCAAATATGAGCGGCGTCAATTTGAAGAATGCGAGTTTGAGTGGTGCTAATCTGAATAGTGCCTACCTAAGTGGTGCAAATCTAAAAGGTGCTAAAGTTAGCATTTCTGACCTGAGGGGTGCTTTGCTCACAGGTGCTGTTATGCCTGATGGATCAAAGTATAAGTCTCTCGAAGATGGAGTCACAAATAAATAAATTGATGCCAAGTTTTTTATAAGTTTGAGGTCTGCTTTTATACTAAAAGGGTGAGGATTACTTAAGGATAAAAGCTTTGGCTTACTAAAATGCGATCGCTACTAATGGTGAGAGATTACTATTTAATTTCTGAGACATAAAATGTCCGCTCAAGAGGTTGTTGGCTTGCTTAATCAAATGGTAACAGGCTTTGATGAAATGACAGAAAAATACGGTAGGTCTGCGATCGCGGCCCTGTCCTATGCTATGGTTTATATTCCGTTATCTGTAATTTGGGTGGAATTGGGCAAACTCAAAGATTAGGCCTTAAACCGCTACATTTAGGCGGAAAACTCCTTTAATTTATTTGCTCAAAACCGACAAACCCATAAGCAACGCTCATTCTATGGCCACCACAACCGACGAGCCATTACCCTTACACGAACTTATACCAATTTTCAAAAGTCATGCAACAGTAGCTAGGGCTGACAAAATGTAATTCCATCCAGTTATAGATGCTATTGTCTCTGTAGAAAATTCTTTAAGATAAGCGCAAACTTTTTCTTTAAGACCATCTAAATCATCATAAATGTCCCAACTCAGTTCTTGTTTAATAGACCTCTTGCAAAAAAAATATGTGTTATCCTTAAAAGTTTGCTCAAGTTTAGGTCAAACTTTGAATTATTGGGTTGATTGGCATCTCCTTAAACTTGCCCAGCCTGCTAGATTATAAAATTGGCTAAACTTTCCATAATAGCACAAAATTATTTTGCAAGAGGTCTACTATGGGCGATATAGTGATTGCTAATAAGGTATTTGACTATGGCTCTGGAAAAGTTGTTAGCGGAAAACTACGACCTAATTTTGAACCCGTTCAGATTGATGCTTGGATTTGGCAACTTTTAGAGCTATTCCGACATGATGAGGCTGTCATGGAGCAAATCGATCGGGAATATCCTCTAGATGAAGATCATCCTGGCAGTCCTTTGGTCGCTCACTTGGGTTCTATGGGTTGTAGATCTGCTGTTGTGGCACCTACAGCAATTATTGAAGAAATAGTGCTGACTGAAAGAAAACTATTGGCTCTTGATATGGAGTCTTATGCAGTGGCTTTAGCGATCGCTACCAGTTTCCCGAAGGTTACATGGTCAATTCGATCCAATTCGTTCCCTGCAAAGCTTCGGACAGCAGTTCGACCAAAGGTTATATTGTTTGTATGGTTTTCTTGCCCACCAGCCATGAAATCTGGATTTTTGGTGCAGAAAACGTAAGGATTCAGGTCAAAAAAACTTCAGTGGCGGCATCTGGTAAAATAAACGAATGAAAAAGCCCGCAGCCACCAGA